>CAZFVW010000050.1:0-10699 GCA_964522285.1 uncultured Thermoplasmata archaeon
TGGAATCCGATACGGATGGAGACGGTATAGTTGATGGAAAGGATGAAAATCCGTTAGAACCGAAATCAAACTTAGTATTGTGGATCGGATCAATAATAGGCGTAATAGCGGGAGTCTCAGTCATCGGACTCTTCTTCTATAAAAGAAAAGAGGAATTAGAACATCCGGATACTCCTCAAAACGAAGACGCCGAAGATGAAATTTGAACATCGATTTTTATCCCCCTTCACCCGTAAAAACAACCTCATCCAAAAGGTTTAAACAGAAAGCTATACTTACACTGTTCCCGTGAGCAAGAGATGACGAAATTTATCATAGTCACGGGCGGAGTTTTATCAGGTTTAGGGAAGGGGATCGTTACATCATCATTGGGTAAATTGTTGAAAGCTAACGGTCTTTCAGTTACAGCTATAAAAGTGGATCCGTACCTCAACTGCGACGCGGGGACGATGAATCCCTTCGAGCACGGTGAAGTATTTGTTTTAAGAGATGGGACGGAAGTAGATCTTGATCTAGGTAACTACGAGAGATTTTTGGATATCGATCTGTGTGGTGACGATAATATCACTACTGGAAAGGTCTATAGAAGCGTTATCGAGAAGGAGAGGTCCGGCGATTATCTCGGTAAAACCGTTCAGATCATACCCCACATCACCGACGAGATCAACAGAAGGATCTGGAAGGTGGCTGACGACACAGATGCGGATATAGTCCTTGTCGAGATGGGTGGTACCGTCGGCGACATAGAGAGCGCACCTTTCTTAGAGGCCAGCAGACAGCTTCATATGGAGGTCGGTGAGAACAGCAAGAACTGCCTTTTCATCCACACTACATTAGTTCCGGTAATAGACGTGGTAGGGGAACAGAAGACCAAACCGACACAGCATTCTGTAAAAGCTCTGAGAGAGATAGGTATCGAGCCACACATCGTCGTGGGAAGATCCAAGAACAAACTAGAAGATTCAACTAAACGGAAGATATCTCTCTTCTGCGATGTACCGAAAGAAGCCGTAATCAGCTCTCCCAACGCTAAGAGCATATACAAGGTTCCACTTATACTGGATGATGAAGGATTGACCCAACAGGTCATGGAGAAGATGGAACTCGGAGAACCCGAAAGCGATATGAGCGATTGGAAAGAATTCTTGACAAATTACGAGAATCCAGAGGATAAGATCAGGATAGCTCTCGTCGGAAAATACTGCGATCTCGAGGACGCTTATGTAAGTCACGAAGAAGCACTCAATCACTGCCGATCCGCTACTAGAAGCGAGATCGATATCAAGTATATCGAATCCGAAGAGCTCGAGGAAGAGGATGGGCCAGAAAAATTGCTGGGAGACGTGGACGGCATACTGATTCCAGGGGGGTTCGGTGTTAGAGGCATAGAAGGTAAGATCAACGCTGTAAAATATGCAAGGGAAAAGAAAATACCGATCTTGAGTATATGTCTAGGATTCCAAGTATCGGTTATAGAATTCTGCAGGAACGTTCTCGGATACGATGAAGCGAACAGTTCAGAGTTCGACGACAAAACACCTCATCCTGTTATAGATCTATTACCGATGCAGAGGGGTATCGACAGGATGGGGGGCACCATGAGGTTGGGAGCCGAGAAGATCAAGATAAAAGAAGGCACCCATGCACATGATATATACGGTTCTGAAGAGATCGAGGAAAGGCACAGACACAGGTACGAGGTCAACCTGGAGTACAAAGACGAGATAGAAGATAACGGCATGACCTTCAGTGGACATTCACCCAACGGTAAGAGGATGGAGATATTGGAGATCGAGGATCACCCGTTCTTCATCGGGAGTCAATTCCACCCTGAGTTCCAGTCTAGGCCCATGAAACCGGCTCCGCTTTTCTACGCCTTCGTCAAAGCGATCTTGGATGAAAAGAATAATAAGGATTGATGGGATCCGATAATATGAAGATCGACGTCGTTGATAACGGAGGGCAGTGGACACATCGAGAATGGAGAGTTCTGAAATATCTAGAAGTAGATTCAGATATCATCTCTAATAAAACACATTGGGAGGATATCGATGTTGACGGGCTGATATTATCCGGTGGAGCCCCTAGGATCGACGATGAGGAACTAAAACTCGGCGGCACCGACGATTATCTTGAAAAGCTGGATATCCCTATCTTAGGTATCTGTGTAGGAGCACAATATATCGCTAGGTACTACGGTGGAGAAGCCGGCAGTGCCGAGACACCGGAATACGGGAAGACCGATGTTGTTGTTCTAGAAGAGAACGATCTTTTCAAAGGTATACCACACGAATTCGTGGCTTGGGAATCTCACAACGACGAGATCAAAAAACTAGGACCGGATTTCGAGATCCTAGCTAGATCGGACAGTTGTCCCATCCAGGCCTTCAAACATAAGAACAGGAAGATATACGGACTCCAGTTCCATCCGGAAGTGGATCACACAGAACACGGGGCGGATATATTCAAGAACTTCGTTAAAGTCTGTGAAGGATGATCTAGGATCCCTAGGATCTATTCGATGATCTTCTCTAGAAAATACTTGTGGATGCGCATATCATCGGTAAGTTCAGGGTGAAAAGATAAGGCAAGTAGATTATCCTGTTCAGCGGCTACGATGTTATCTTTTACTCGGGAAAGTGGTTCACAGCTTCCCCAGCATCTATCTATCGCCGGTGCCCGGATGAATACCGCGTGGAACTCATCGGCTATTCTGTCTATATCTAATTTGTATTCGAAGGAGAACTTCTGCCTTCCGAATGCGTTCCTTTTCACGGACATGTCCATTAGACCGAGGAGTTTTGTATCCGATCGGTCAACGGCTTCGTCACCTTCTTTAGCCAGTAGGATGGAGCCTGCGCACGTCCCCATCAACTGCATACCTGCTTCTGCTTTCTCGATTATCAGATCTCTTATCTCCATGGCATCTAAGAGTCTAGAGATGGTGCTGCTCTCCCCGCCGGGGATTACCAGCCCGTCTAAAGGTTCGATCTCATCGGAGAATCTCACCTGTGAAACGGATCCTTCAAGCTCCATCTGGTCCATCGCTCCGTTCAAAATAGTTACATGTTCGGATACCGCGCCTTGAACAGCTAGAACTCCTATTTTCATCGACTGGTTATATGCACAATATTTTTAAAGGTATCCTATCCTGAAACGATAGATTTAAACAGAAGTGGCATATTTGGAAACCGTAGGATCACTAAAAGAGAACCCGATGGTACTCACATGTGCGGAATTGTAGGAGTTTTAGGCACGGGAAATGCGGCTTCCCAACTGTACAATGGACTGTTTGCGATACAGCACAGAGGACAGAATGGAGCCGGTATCTACGTTTGTAACGGTGACAGCGGAGAGATCGTAAAAGGGAGTGGATTAGTGAGCGATGTTTTTACTGAAGAAACTTTAGAGAGTTTAGAAGGTAAGAACGGGATAGGACACGTCAGATATCCTACCATAGGCTCAGATACCACTGAGGACGCACAACCTTTCTTGGTTCATTCTCCAGTCGAGATATGCATGGCTCATAACGGTAACATCGTCAACTATAACGAGATCAAGGACGAACTTGGCTGCACTTTGACATCTGGTTGTGACCTAGAATTGATCCTAGAACTCTTCGCTAGAGAACTCGAAAAGGAAGACCGGGTCAACGAAGAAGCGCTATTTTCTGCAGTCGGTAGAACAATGGATGTACTCAACGGCAGTTATTCCGTGGTCACTTTGATACCTGGCATGGGTATGTTCCTTTTCCGAGACCCTCATGCGATAAGGCCGATGGTCTGGGGCAAGAAGATCACATTAGACGGTATCAGCTACGCGGTAGCCTCGGAGAACACGGTTCTAGATATCCTTGGATTCGATGTTCTGAGGGATGTAAGGGGTGGAGAAGCGATACTGATAAGAGAAGATAAAACAACCGAATCTAGGCAGGTGAGAGCTTTCGAGCCTAAGCACTGCATGTTCGAGTGGGTCTATTTCGCACGGACGGATTCCACCTTCGAGAACACCAACGTCTACGAAGCCAGGTTAAGATTGGGAAGAGAGTTGGCAAAACAGTGGAAGAAGAGGAACCGATCCTTAGACGTGATAGTCCCGGTTCCCGACACGGCTAGGACTTACGCTCTAGCGATAGCTGAAGAACTGGATGTTCCGTTCAGAGAAGGCCTTCTAAGGAACAGGTATGTGGGAAGAACCTTCATAATGCCGGACCAGACCTCTAGAGAAACCGCCGTCAGGACCAAGCTCAACCCCATAATAAAAGAACTGAAAGGACAGCGCGTCGCACTTGTAGACGACAGCATAGTAAGAGGTACGACTTCAAGAGAACTGGTAGATGTTGTTAGAAAAGCCGGAGCTAAAGAAGTCCACATGATGATAGGTTGTCCGCCGATCAAATCGCCATGCTATTACGGTATAGATATGCCGACTAAGAAAGAGTTGAAAGCATCGAGCAAAACTATCGCACAGATCAGAAAAGACATAGGTGCTGATACACTGACCTATCAAACTATCGATGGATTGACCGATGGATTAGAGAGGAAGAAAGAAGAACTCTGCATGGCGTGCCTGAACGAGGACTATCCAACACAGGTAAGAGAGGATATCAGACAGTACTTCGGTGAAAAAAGAGAAGAGGAACGTAAAGTTCCTGAAAAATCAAGAGCAGATACCTGCTGATTTTTCCTTTTAAGTAGATTTTATTCCAATCAGCTATTCTGCACGGATAGTCTGATCTCTTTTAGGTCCTATAGATACTAATTTGACGGGTACCCCTGTATCCATACTGATGTAATCTAGGTATGTTTTCATCTCTTCTGGTAGAGATCCGATACCTCCTTCAGCGATCTTATCCCAGTCCTGTTCATCCCATCCATCGAAACTCTTGTAGACAGGTTCACATTCTCCGAGTATTTCTATATCCGCTGGGAAGTTATCGATGACTTCGCCCTTGTGCTCATAGTGGGTACAGATCTTGACTTCGTCTAATTCCGCTAATACATCTAGATTCGTTATAGCCAATCCCGTCAGAGAATTTATCCTGGCGGAGTATCTCACCATGACCATGTCGAGCCAACCGCATCTCCTCGGTCTACCGGTTGTGGTTCCGTATTCGTTACCTTTTTCCCTGATGAAGTCACCTATCTCGTCTTCAAGTTCAGCTGGGAATGGTCCCGTTCCGACCCTGCTAGTGTAAGCTTTTGTCACTCCGATCACTTCATCTATGATCGTCGGCCCTAGTCCTGTACCGATGCAGCTCCCTGCAGCCACCGTATGCGATGATGTGCCGTATGGATAAACACCGTGGTCTATATCGAGATGTGTTCCCTGGGCTCCTTCGAACAATATATCCTTGCCCGCTTTTAGTGCATCATCGAGTTCTACCGAGACATCCTTAACATATTTTTTCAACTTCTCTCCGTACTTCAAGTATTCCTTGTATATCTCATCCACATCGAACTCTACATCTTCACCCAAAGCTTTGAAGACTTTGTTCTTCATGGGTACGACCTTGGACAGTTTGTTTTTCAATGAATCGGGATTATAAAGATCGGCTACGCGGATCCCGAACCGTGCGATCTTATCGGAATAGCAGGGTCCGATGCCTTTCTTAGTGGTACCGGCGCTTAGGTTGCCCTTCAACTTCTCCTCGACTCCATCCATCACCCTGTGGTAGGGCATGATCAGGTTCGCCCGGTCTGAAAGTATGAGTTTATCGGTTTTCACGCCTCTTTGGTTTATTCCTTCGATCTCCTCGAGTAGAACTTTCGGATCCACAACTAGACCGTTACCTATGACCGGGATCTTATCCTCTCTGAGCATCCCTGAAGGTATCAGGTGAAGCTTGTATTTCTTATCACCCAGTACGATGGTATGCCCTGCATTATTACCCCCTTGAAAACGAACTATGTAATCTGCATCCTCGGCATAAAAGTCTGTGACTTTACCTTTTCCTTCATCGCCCCACTGGGTTCCAACTACCACGGTCGAACTCATGTTTATCAGATAGTCAAAAAGAGATTACTTATTTAAGTTTTCTATACTCGATTTCCGCAACATTTATAACTAATTCGATTTTTCCATTTGGTGATTCTCTATGAAGAAGTGGATAACATACTTGGTAATCGTTGTCATAATCGGCGCAGTCATCGGCGGGGTTATAGTTAACCAGTTTTACTTTAATAAGGACTCCAGCGACGAAGAAACTGTGATGATCGAAGAGGGAGATACCGTTCAGGTACATTATACGGGATGGCTTGAGGATGAACGCATATACGGTGAAAGAAGGGTTTTTGACACATCCCGTGAAAATATCGCGGGTAAAACTACTATCACATTCACGGAAAGAGAAAGAGGTGATCCTATCAAATTCACTGTTGGAGAAGGAACCGTGATACAAGCCTGGGATGAAGAAGTCATCGGGATGCAAGAAGGTCAAACTAAGACCTTTACAGCTCCGAAACAAAAGGCTTACAATACAAGATTGGAAAACATCGTTCTAAACGTGAGTAAAACAGAAACTCTTCCCGTCTATGAAGAGATGAGCAAATCAGAGTTCGTCAATAGGCACGGGTTTGAACCTTCAGTAAATAAAGTCGTAGAAGACAAATTTTGGAGATGGGATCAGACCGTTCTAGAAGTGAGTGGTGGTACTGTATTGTTGAGGAACGAACCAGAGGTAGGAGAATCATACAGAACCTACAAACAAGATGGGGCGGGATGGTCTACTGAGGTCATCTCTGTTGACAGCAACGCCAATGAAGGGGAAGGAGAGATCAAGGTGAGGCACTCTGTAGAAGAAGGTATAACCGTGAACTCTGGAGTTATTGCTAGTCATGACAGCAGATTCGAAGACATACCAGGCAAAAAAAACAGAGCTGGACAGAGCGGTCAACCGACCGGTATCGTGGTCGATGTAGGTAACAACATAACTATAGATTTCAACGAAGAGGTAGCTGGCAAGGATCTAACATTCAGGATAACCATCGTCGACATCCAGAAAGGGGAATGAATAGACTTTCAACTATCCCAGTAGAGACCGACATTAAAATTTTTGTCCGCTTGACGAGGCAATCGTCAGAAGCAAAGGCTTGTACAGGAATGATATTCCTGTTCTCGCCAATTAGAAAATTGGTGATCTAACTTGCCCTCGTTGCTCATTAACATTCGCAACTGCGGGGGTTCCATCAGAAACGAAAAGTTTCTAATTCACTCCCGCTTTATCCGCTCAAAATCTTTTCGCTCCTAAAGCGGGTGACGATTGGAAGCAGAGCTTCCACAGGAATGAAATTCCTGTTCTCACCAATTAGAAATTGGTGATCCAAATCACCCTCAGAAGTCGTAACAACTCCTTCTTGCGGGGGTAGCCAAGCATGGCCAACGGCGCTAGATTCAGGGTCTAGTCACATAGGTGTCCGAGGGTTCAAATCCCTTCCCCCGCATTATTTTATCTTCACGAACGGAGTGAGGGAAGTAAAAAAGTGGGTGGACGGTAGTCCAGTGCATTAATCATTCTTTTCGAGCATAGCGAGAAAAGTGATTAAGAGGAGGAACTTGTTCCTGATATAACGAGAGCTTTGCTCGAGTTAAAGATGTCTGCCATTTTTTGTAAAAAACTACACTGACCCTATGACCGATTCGAAAGAGATGTGGTTGATTTATCGTATCCGTTTGGTATTCTTTTCCGTTGAATAATATACATCCGTTTCGACGCTTACCTCTTTGACGGCTTTCTCAATATTCTTAGCAGGGATATAATAACGACCTCTCTTTTTCTCGTTCTCTATACTGTGGATTTCCGATAATAACCTTCTTACCTTGTTATAATCCATATGCATCTTCTTAGATAGATCTCTAATACCTATACCTATTTCATCTTTATCTATATGTCCGAGGGAAGATAAAGCTCTACGGTAGAGTAGATACATGATCAATTTCTCTTTATCGTCAAGATCAAAATATTCCTCTAAAAAAACTGGATCACCCGTTTCTTTATCTATGCCTATATAATGTTTCAAAGCTAGATAAAGCCTCAATCTATCAACTCGGTCTTTATCGACGTATAAACTCTTCAAAGGGTCATCCTTCGAAATCATGTATATAAAGATAAAAAATCCTTTTTTATAACCTTTTTGACCAAAAACCAATAAATCCGAGATAGGAGAGATATGTTTTATGAATGATTTTAGTATTCCACTATATACTCCCCTTCTTCCATTATCTTTTCATCGTCGAACCAAACCTCGCACTTCGTCAATACCATGTCTATATGCTCCGGACACGACCAAGATGCGTATGTCTCCTCGGCGATCGGGTCTCCGAAAGCGACGTGAACTCCTGGGAATTTTTCATCCTGGAGCATGTTATCTATCAGTTCTTCCAAGAATATATTTGTGCCCAGACCGAATTCACCTACATACGGAGAACACTCGTGCAAGGAAAGATATTCTTTTATCTCTTCCAGTAATTCTTCGTTCTCACATTCATATCCCACAGCCATAGCTCTTTCTCTGGTTTCGATCTCTACAGTTAAAGGTGTTTCTTCGAGAGTCGAATGTGGATATTCATCTCCGAAATATTCGCCCAAAACCCCATCGACCACTATCTTACCGTCCATCTCTTTCGGTGCGGTAAATATTTCTCCAGAAGGTAGATTCATCCAGTGACCTTTTTCATGGTTGATGCCAGTAGATGCTACCCATTTTGCATTACCGAAGGTGACAGTTATATCAGTTCCTAGTGGATTCTTCACCCGTATCTCATCAACGGTCTGTAAACGATCATGAAGATGATTGGTAAATCTAGAAACTTCATTGAAGTCCGCAGTCATTCCTGTCTCCATTATATCTTCAGTGATATCGACCATGTGAGCATGTCTACCGTTAACTAGGGCCGTTTTCATGAACGGACGTCTAACAGTTTCGAGCTCACCCTTCACAGATTGAGCGGTCCAGAACGTGACAGTAGCATCTCTAGCTGATTCCTTGATAGCTTCAGGAAACGTGGATAACGGTCTATCTCCGTAGAGGTTCAAGCTGAAATACCTTACCTGTGGAGTTATCTCTAGTGCAGCTTTTCTCAAACCAAGACCTATGTTCTTACTTTCTTCATCTGATACGATGACGACTTTGTCATCTTCCGTTACACCCATACAAGTGTTTACTGCTACTTCGCAACCTTTTTCTAGAGACATATTTCCTCCATTGGTCAGCTTTATCAGCGTTTTTTTAGTTTTTAAACCTTTTCATATGTTTTATAATAATAGAAGGCTCAAAGCCATGATCAACATGCCTAATACCAAACCTAATATCACTATATGATTTCGACCATATCTATAAGCGAGCGGGAGGAGTTCATCTAGCGATATATAAACCATTATCCCTCCTACGAACCCCATCAAACCGGCCAATAATGATTCAGATAAGAACGGTAGCAGGATCAAAAAGCCGATAACTGCTCCTAGCGGTTCTGCCAAACCAGATAAAAACGAATAGAGAAATGCCTTGTTCTTATCTCCGGTAGCATAGAAAAAGGGAACTGAAACGGAAATCCCTTCAGGTATGTTGTGGATGGCTATGGCGAACGCGATAACTACACCTAACCTTACATCGCTTAGAGCTATCGAAAAAGTTACGAGACCTTCAGGGAAATTATGGATAGCAATAGCTAAAGCTGTGAAAACACTAGCTCTTAACATCACTGGGTCTTTATCATCCAGATCCGATGGTGACTTATATTCATGAGGGTTTTCAGCTTCTGGTACTAGAAGATCGATTATCGCGATGAGTAAGATCCCTAGAAAAAAACTTGTGACGCCCATAGCCTCCCCTATACCTTCTATCGAACTTCCAAGCAACTCCATGAAAGAAACATATATCATAACACCTGCGGAGAGTGCTAGAGAAAATGAGAGATATTTTACCTTCGGTTTTTTGATAAAGTATGCGATAGCACTCCCTATCCCGGTTGATAAACCCGCGATCAGTGTTAGGATAAATGCTATGTAAACGTTATCAGGTATCATCATTTTACCATGGTATTTATGATATTAATAATATTTCGATATAGGTTCTAAACACATCAAACAAGCTTGTCTAATATATTCCTCAAATCAGCCATAGATCTTTTGCCTACCATGTACTTTTTCTGTTTCCCCCATTCGAATATGACGATGGTGGGAACACTGGATATACCATATTCTTCAGCTATCTCTTGATCCCTAGCTACGTTCACTTTTCCGAAAGCGACTTGATTCTGGTATTTCTTAGCTAATTTTCGTATCTTAGGAGACATCGCTCTACACGGGCCACAGTGAGGTGAATGGAAATCTATCAGTGTTAGTGGAAACTTCTCTATGAATCCTTGGAAATCTTCTTCATGTAATATATCTACAGAATCGGGCCAATCATCCTTTGATGGTTCTTCTCCGTGAGAACTGTCCTTCCAGAATTTTAGACGATCCTTGATACCCATCTATGAATTATCTCCTGCATCAGTTAAATAATTTCTTGATTTGTGAAATAAACATATTAGAGATTGTGAGAAAAATGGACTAGCAAGAATGCGATCGCATTCTCGCAGCCCACTAAAAATCAAAGATTTTGTAGTGGACCCGTCAGAAGCAAGGCTTCTAATTCACCATTTTTCGCTGATAAATGGACCACAAAGAATGCTATCGCATTCTCTTTGCCCATTGATT
>CAZFVW010000051.1:0-3670 GCA_964522285.1 uncultured Thermoplasmata archaeon
AATGATATACCATGGCAGACATCAGAATTGGGTAAAGTTGACGAAGGTGGAGGAGGCACGGTTGCCAAATTCATATCTATGTTGAATATAGACGTGATAGATGCCGGGCCGGCACTCTTAGGTATGCATTCTCCCTTCGAGGTCGTTTCGAAAGCGGATCTGTATTATTCCTATAAGGGATACAAAGCATTTTTAGAATCTGCTTGATAGCAAACGCAAACTCAGCGACAAGATCAAAACCCTTTTTTTTTCTATAATTTTTCTGATGGTTTACTTACGGGTCAATTTGATCTAAAAGACTAATATTAGTCTTTATAGACAATATTCACATCGCCAGGAGGCAGAATGTTCTGTATCTCCTCTACAGGTACGTTGAAATGATCGGACATCTCTTTTGCGAAATCGTTCATGTTATCCTTCCCAGGGATAAAATCCACTCGTTTTTTTACTATGTCATCTTCCCTTTCTTCTAAAGCGTAGCTAGGTGCACACATCACTTTCTTTTTATCTCTATAGTTTATCTCCACGATAGAAGCCTTCAGTGGTAGGTCGTCTACATAATTTCTCTTGCCCCTGATAACGAAGGCTCCAGTAGGAAGGGATTCCCCCGCCTCTGCAGTTTTACTGACCTGTGCCGGTTCTACCCAGTATGCCCTCCCCGAAGCTATCCCCCTTTTCCATTCCTTGGAATGTAAAACAGCATATTGACAGGCTTCTTTCAGGGTCTTTTTACTGATACCTTCTTCTCTTTCTCTCTTATTTCTTATAACAACACTCGGAGCTCCACCTGCGTCGGCGTGCGCATATTTATCGATCTTTTCTAGGTATTTTTTTACTACTTCCTCGTTGGTTTTCGTATCTTTACCGGCGATAACGAGATTTCCTTCCGATGAGATGAACCATTTATACTTATCGAACCAGAATCTAGTTGTTGGTTCTTTCTTTTCTTTTTCCTCTGCAGCTCTCTTTTTGTCCTTCTCATCCCGTTCTTCGATCTCTTCCTTTGTGTTTTCAATGGCCCGTTCAGCACCTTCTATCTTCTTCCTCGTTTTTTTACTAAGGTTGTAGTAATACTGAGCGTTTCCATTCACATCATCTCTAAAATTGATCTTCACATTGAGTTCTTTCTCTTCACCATCGACCTCTCCAGATAGATCGATCACGACGTATTCATCTTGGTCGTTCAACTGCACAACCCCATCTCTATCATCGATCTCGTCCATAGCCTCTTCCCTATTATCTTCCTCGCGGGCATCTAAGATAGAATCGATCACAACTTCGACTTTTTGATAATTCTGATAGATCAGCTCAGCTTTAACCATGCATTCTTCTTCCTTGGTTATCATATTTTCCAGGGCCATCTCTTGACTTTTCAATTTTCTTTCTAGTTTCCCACCCGATTTTTCCCTGATAACTTCCTCGGATTCTAATTCGAAAGCCATATCCAGTGCTTTGTTGAAAGAATCTACCGTTTCTGATCCAAGATCCTTTTTCTCTTCATAGATCTGGAGTGGTATAGGTGTCGCATCTATCTTCTCGCCTTCTTTGAAAACCAGTTGTGGTGAGTTATCCTCCACAAAAAGATCGTTTTTAAGCTCAGATATAGTATCGTATATCTTCTCGTATTCTCCTATAAAGTCATCCTTATTCTTATCCAATTCTGCTCTTTTACATACCTCTTCGGCGTATTTGCCGCCGAGGTTCAACCTTACGGCTAAAGTCCTTACTAGATCGCTGTCTGAATCTCCCAAAGATTCCTTTATCTCATCTTTATCTACTTTGAACGGATTTTTCCTAGAAGGTGGAAACCTGTATTCTATCCCTTCCTTCAGTTCTCTGTGTTTCCATGATTCAGACCTGTATGGTAGAACAATATCGCCATCACTGGCAAGGACGAGGTTTCCCTTCCCAAATATTTCAAATATCAAAGTAAAATTTCGCTTGCCTTCCAATTCTATAAGAACTACCCTGTCCATCTCATGTTGGTAAATATCGGCGATCCTCGTATTACCGATATATTTCCTCATAAGCATTATGTAATCTCCTGGCTTTATCGGATTATCGATATCTTTTTCCGTAAGATATAGTGCTTTACCTACCTCGAATAACAGCATCTTTTTACCTTCGCCAGGAAGGTGGATACGAAATAATAGCGATTCTTTGTTCGGTTGATAGACCTTCTGAAGGAACCCTCCTTTAAGACCCTTCCATTCTTTTACAGCTGCCGCGATCTCTATAGACTCCATCTCATCTTTCATGTTATATCCACGTCAAGATATCCCTTAGACATTATATAAGTTCTTTTTCATCATCGATGCGATAATGTCGATCAATGTAGAAAACAGAGGTATTCGATATTTCTAAGCTTGAGATTTTACTTAACAGCTTGAGATTTTACTTAACAACCCGAAAAACATTTTCTAAAACATAAACCTTAATATAGTCTATTTCTTTTACCGATTCGGGAGATAAAAAATGAGGATAAGATGGCATGGGCACTCGTGCTTCGAAATCGAGGACGAAAAGGTAATAGTCACGGATCCACACGATGGTAAGAGTATAGGTATCAGACCACCTCAAGTTAAAGGAGACATCATTTTAGTAAGCCATGATCACTTCGACCACAATGCCGTAAGGCTGATCGAAAAGGAGAATTCCGAGATAGTCAAAGAACCGGGAGAATTTTCTTTCGGCGAAACAAGTGTAAAAGGGATAATGACCTACCACGATAAACATGAAGGTGAAAAAAGAGGAGAGAACGTAATATATCGATTTGAGAGCGATGGTATATCCTTCTGTCACCTTGGTGATCTTGGACATATGCTGTCTGATGATGATATAAAAGAGATACAGCCAGTAGATTTCTTATTCATACCTATAGGAGGTACTTTCACACTCGGCCCGGAAGAAGCTGTTGAAGTTATCAAAAAGATAAATCCTAGTATAGCGATCCCTATGCACTTCAAGATCGGAGGATTATCTTTGGATATCAAAAATGCGGCCCCGTTCTTAGAACATTATGATGATGAAAAAATACACAAAGTCGGGGTAGAGTTAGACTTTATCCACAGTGATCTTCCAGAAGAAACTGAAGTATGGGTTTTCTCACTCTAGGTATTTTAGACCTTCTTCGATCCTACCTAATTCTATCGGCGTAGTTCTATCACCGATAACAGCACCTTTTGTATTACCGATCAGGGAAGTTCCAAGCCATCCAGAACCATGATTTGCCGTGGATTTTGCCACATCTACATCGAATAGATTTTCAATGATATCGATCTCCTCATCGGTTGCGTGAGGATGACAGATAGCACCTTTGTTTGTCACAACTGCTATAGAACCAACCATATTCATCCCTGCGATCGTGCCTCTTTTTACTTCTACATCCAGCCGCTCTTTCACGCCCTCCTCAGTTTTCTTAGAAAGCAGTGGATTCAATAACGCAGCTTTGTCGTTCACCAATATGTTGTTTCCAAGAGCATTATAAGACTCTGGAACGGTAGTAACATCTGTGTGCTCTAATATCGGTTGCATCTCTCTTTCATCTACGATATCAGAAACGAGAACTCCTTTGGAATTCATACACAACAGAGCACCTATCAACCTTGTCCCACCTATCGTTGTCGATACAACAGGTGTTTCCAACGCTTCTTCAAATGCACCGCTATCA
>CAZFVW010000051.1:3680-10629 GCA_964522285.1 uncultured Thermoplasmata archaeon
GAAGACACCTATGTAAGGTTGAGAATCTATAGCATGTTTCTTAAGCATATATCATTACTCTCTCGGTATCGAAACCTCTACGATCCCATCTTCGAACTTTATAGCTTTCGCTTTAAGTTTAGATGGAGGTTTCTTTATACCTCTTTTCCAAATCTCCTCATTGACAGATGAATCTATCCAAACATCTTCTGGATGTACATCCATATGATCGGAAACGAATTTTCTTACTATCTTCATAGCGGTAGAAGCTCTCTTACTGGAAGGGTCCTTCTTCGCGTTACCCAGGGGTATGTTCATTATTTTCTCTTCAGGTTCTGGCATCCTTCTTCACCCGTCTATTTCCATCACTCGTCGATATCATTTCTACGCCAGTTCCTTCTCTTCGGGTGCGTAGTAAATCGACGATTAGTTTTTTGCATTACCCATGCGGGTACTCTTTTGTTCTGCTTCCCTTTTTTGAGAAGTCTCCTTTTCTTAGGTCCTGGTTTGTTACTTGACATGTTATTATCTCCTTTTAATATTGATCTCTCTTTTATTATCTGTGATTTTTTTGAGCAGCTTTTTAAGGGTTTCATCGTCTATCTTACCCTGCACGGCTCCTCTGTTTGCGAGCATAAGTATTTGGGACTCGATCCCCTCTGCGATCTCAGGTCTAGCCATCTTAACCCTGGCTAACCTTTCTCTTGCATCGGATGTCATGATCTTTCTTAGAAGAGCTTTTTTCTGAGCTTCCACCTGCTCTTCCGCTTCTTCCTGAGATTCCTGAGAACCCATCTGCTCTTTGATCTTTTCGAGTTTTTTCTTCTTTATATCTTCGACGTCCTCGTCCATGGTATCATTACCATATTCAAAGGTATTTAAAGGTATTTTGATAGTTCAGGATTATCTGCGGCCATCTCTTTCATGATGTCGTAGGATGTATTGTCCAACAAAGATCTTCCTTCTGGGGATACTACTCTTCCCTCATCTTTCTTGCCAACTAGTCCTTCCGCCTCTAACTGTTGAAGAGCGTGACGCACGATAGAACCCGATCCTTTTGCTGCTCTGCTTGGCTTTGAATTCCTATTCTGCTTTCCGCCGTATATCCCCTTAAGTCTTGATACCCCTATCGGTCCTTCGACATAAACCGTTCTGTATATAGCTGCTACTCTTGTGAACCACCAATCTTCCTGGACCGGTGCTTTCTCCTTGTGGACGCCCGTTTTGACAAAGGGCCCCCATTCCGGCAACTCAATATGGTCCATTTCTTTCAGCTTTTTACTCATCTCGTTTATCAATCTATCCGGTGGGACTTCGTATACTGTTACCATAACTGATTACACTCCAGTACAATCTTATTTGGCGGTTATCTATAAGTTATTATTAAAACTTTCCCCCTAAACCCTTTGAATCGCTCTTCAAAGTACCCTGGCCGTCCTATTTTTCATGATATATGTTCCCTTTCATCCTCGGTATCATAGCCATCTGGAGAGCGACTTTAACAGATTCCCGTCTTTCTATACCGATAACTCTAGAGCTATCTTCATTTTCCTCGGCCTTAACCCTGATCTTGCTTGGAAATGAGCTCTCTGTATTTTTGATCACATCCTTATCAGGCACCTTGATAACAGGACTGTTCCCATGGGTCATGTAGCCATATTTGTCTTTCACTACCGCGTAACAGATAGAAAATAGACCTTGTTTTGTTTCGAGAAATCCGTCAGCTAAACCTATCCCGTAATCGTATGATCCTGGAACCTTAACTCTTTCCCTAGCGATCTCTGGTATCTCTTTTGCAGTTGTTTTATCTTGATCGGGATATGTATTCCTATCTAATGAAAGCTCAAAATAACTAGATAACGTTTTTTTTACCACCTCAACTTCCAATTCTTTTTCGGCTGTTACAAATACTTTAACCGGGATCAAACGCTCGCCAAATTCGTTTATCTCTCCATCTCTTATCCTTGTGGAACTGACCGGCAGAAAATCTTCTGCTAGAACTGGATCGACTGTAACTAATTTCAAGGGTCTCTTTCCCATCTCCTCCCTCATCTTGTTTATCTCTTCCCCTCTCTTTTTTGTCTCCCATGAGACGATCAATGTGTCGTGATCACCTTGGACAGCCATCTTGTAAGGGTCATCTATTTTCCTGATCTCCCATCCTTCTTTATCGAACAGGTAATCTTCGAGAATTTTCTTTCTTTCTTCAAATGATCTCTTGACCTGTGGTTTCCATTCTTTGAGCATCTCGTCAGAAACTAAACCTATGGTAACATGCCCTCTCTCTAAAGCTGTTTCCAGCATCTTATGATGGCCGATATGAAGCCCGTCAAAGGTTCCTCCGAGTATCACTTTTTCTTCCATTTTCATCACTCTAGTAACCGATAGAACACACCCAAATATTCAACCTATCTGGAAGAACATCAATACTAAGAATACAGCTAATAATATGTACAGTATATACATCCTTCTTTTCTTTTTCTTCATCAGACCAGAATATTCTTCTCTACACTTCTCTGAACAAAAATCCTTGTCCATAGGTACTGGTTTACCGCAGATCTGACAGTGTTTATGAGGTTCCATAGTTTAAACAGAAATGTATGGTGATTTAATAATTTCCCCGGTTATTATGTCGTCTAATATTGTCTAACAAATTCATCGATGACCAAAAGCGGCGGTCATGGGTTCTTTTTCTTCTATCCTGACGAATCCGTACCTTTCAAATTGTACTATCTCTTCTTCTTTTACGTTATTCAGGTTTTTCTCACCTAATCCATGTTCGAAAGCACCGTCAGTAAGCTCTACAGTCGTGTCTAATCCCTCACAAAGCCATTGTATCTTGGGGATGTTCCTGTTCTCGAACCCTGTTATTTTACCGACCTTTCCATCAAGTTCTATATTGCAGAAGTTCGTAAGGCGTATCTCTTCACCTTGATTTTTCTCCCAATCCTTCTTTGGGATATATACCGTTTCTTTAGTAGCTAGTTTTCTCGCGCCTCTCTCGGGGTGGTCGGGATGTTTTCTTATCTCGGTTTCTTTCATATCGAATCCCCCTTCTAGCTTGACTTCCACGGGGTCGGGTACGAAGTAGTACCTGTTAGCGATCGGATCAATTATCTCTCGATTCTTAGCATATAATTTGGAGGGAGGTACGGCGATATCTGTCATAGACATACCGAAATCCAAGATGAAGTCCCTGATAGCTCCAGGTTGTATCCCTCTCTTTCTTAATGCCTGAAGCGACCATGTGCGAGGGTCGTCCCATCCTCTAAGGTCACCTTTCTGTAATCTCTGCTGGAAATCACTTTTGCTCAACCTGAGCCCTTCCAATCTAAGCATCCCGTAGTGCAAGAATTCTTTATCTTCCCATCCGAAGAGGTCCCAGATATATTTCTCCATCCTGTCTTCGATAACGAGATCCTTTCCTCTCAAGATGTGGGTAACTCCGAGAAGGTGATCATCTATTGCCCATGAGAACTCCAAAAGCGGCCAGACATAGTAATCCTTCCCTACTTTTGGATGAGGTTTATTAGAAACTCTGAAAAGTACTCTATCTCTAAATGCTGGATCTGGACTTTTCATATCCGTTTTTATCCTTACGACAATTTCTCCCTCCTTAAATTCTCCCTTGAGCATCTTATCCCACAGTTCTAGATTTTCCTCGATGCTTTGAGACCGGTGAACACAGGCTTCGCCTTTTTCTCTTTTTCCTCTCAATTCCTCTGCCTCACACTGGCAGACGTAAGCCTCACCCATCTCGATTATCTTACTGCCGTAATCATAATAGATATCCATCCGTTCGGATTTGTAGTATGTTTCATGCCATTCCACGTCCAACCAATCAAGACCATCTTTTATAAGGTCGTAAGCGTCCTGAAGCGGTTTCTTCTTCTCAGAGCCGATTGTATCGTCATAAAAAAGGATCAGTTTTCCATCGTTCCTTTTAACGTATTCGTCGTTCAAAACAACCATCCTAGCATTACCTATATGAAGCGGCCCGCTTGGATATGGCGCCATCCTCATGACAACTTCGTCGCTCTCTAGATCAGGTAATCTTTCGACCTCATCCTCCTCAGACTCCTCAAAATATTCCGGCATCAGATCTCTCAATTCTTCTTTCTGTTCAGTTAATTCCATCTCGTTTATCTCGGATAAAAATTGTTCAACCAGTTCTTTAGTCCCCTGGGGATCTTTTCTACATTCCTCACATTCTCCCATCACTTTACTCATGACTGCACCTAGTTCTGCTTCTCCCTCGAATTTCACCGCGTTCCTGAGTGCGTACTTCCTGATCGTCTCTTCTTTTTCGCCCATGATCCACTCATAGAAAGAAGGGTATTTGGGTGTTATGCTTGTTCGATATGTTATTTTACTTTTACAAAGATATCGTTCACTATCTTCTCTTCGATGGCGATATCCGTTTCACCTGCTCTCAAAACAAACACTGGTTTTTTCTGATGTATCTCGACAACAGAACCGGGCCCGATATCATAAGATAACAGCTTATGAAGCCTCGGATGATTCTTGGTATGTATGTATGCTATCTCGACCTTCTTCCCAACAGGTATCTTCGATAGAGGTAATATCGCCGGTTTGATCGTTTCTTTACCTACTTTACAGCATTTACCAGGTGGTATAGGCATACCGTGCGGGCATTCTTCTGGATGTCCCAATAAAGTGCATATCCTCTCGGTGACTTCTTCTGATATCAGGTGTTCGAATTCGCAAGCTGGTTTTTCGACCTCTTCCTTACCCATGTCGAAAACATCAGTCATCAACCTTTCAGCTAACCGGTGTCTTCTAACGATGCTTCGTGCTGCCTTATGACCGGAATCTGTCAATTCGACTTCATCACCCTTTATCCTCACCAGACCTCTCCTTTTGAGTTCCTGAAGTATCCTGTCCGTCACTTTCCTCTTATATCCTTGTCTGAATCTTTTCCTATGTGATTTATTATCGCTTGCTTCGACCTCTTTGGCGAATTTTTTCTTGAAACTTTTACTGTCTCTTTTACCTTCTTCTTCTAACGTCCAAAGTATCTCTAGCGCTTCATCGATATCGATCTCGGTTATTTCCTGATCTGTCATCTTTCATCAACTCCTGGTATGAATTCATAACCGCAATTTGGGCATTTGATAAGTTTACATTTAGGTCCCATCGGACAAACATTACATGCGGTACTCTCTCCTTTATAGAACTCGTTCCCGCATAACGGACATTTATGGCTCTCATTTTCTTCTCTTTTATTCATAGGAGACCCCCTAAGAAAATCATCAGATAATTAAGCACTCCCGCTACGAAGAATGCGAAGGGTATGACGAAACCTATGATAGCTGCAGCGGTTTTCGCCCCTCTTTCTTTGATAATGATAAGTAGATTAGCTACACAAGGAACGAATAGAGTGATCGCCACGGTCGCAACAAGCATCTGTCTGAAATTCATGATATCCTGAAGATCCAATATCCCAGCAGCTCCGAAATCTCTCCTAAGGAAACCCAGTATAAAAGCAACAGTCGTTTCACCTGGTAGACCCATCCAACCCTGTACGACAGGCTTGAGACCATCTATCATGATGTCTAATACCCCTGTTATATCTGCGACGCTCACCAATAAAGTACCTATAATGAAGAGAGGTACCAGTTCTCTGAAAAACCACATAACTCGGTAATAAGTCTTTTTGAGAACATTATCAATCTTCGGGACCCTTAGGGGAGGCAGTTCCATGATAAAATCTCCCCTCTCGCCTGGAAGTACTTTAGAAGCAAGCCACGCAACCAATAAAAGCTGTGAAACTATGACCAAGATCCAGATAAAGAAATACCCTACCGGAAGAGTGGCCATTATCGCAAAGATAACACCAAGCTGGGCCGAACATGGTATCCCCAGAGCTAACATAAGAGTGGCTATGACCCTCTCCTTTTTTGTGTCGAGGATCCTAGTAGTGAGTGTTGCCATCGTATCGCAACCGAAACCCAATACGAGAGGAAGAACAGCTTTCCCATTCAGTCCTACACGTCTCAGAGTTCTATCCGCCATCGCTGCCAATCTAGGGATATATCCACAGTCTTCTAACAGTGAAAAGGCTAGGAAGAAAGTGGTTATGATCGGCAAGATCAAAGCGATAGCCCAAGTAACCCCCACAGTCAAAACACCGTAATCGCCTACCAGTATCCTAGATATATTTCCTTCGCCAAGATTATTCATAACCAGGTCCGTTAGATAAGGATTGATATATTCACCAAATATCACCCCTTCGAAAAAATCTACTAAAACCTGGGCCCCAACGAATCCCACGAATTCATAAAGAAGGAATATAACTCCAAGAAAGATGGGGATGCCCGTTATAGGATTCATAGTGAGTTCATTTACCTTTTCCTTGATAGAAGTCCTTTCAACTTCCTCTATACTCATATATTTGTCGCACAGTTCCTCAGCTTTCTTTCTAACTGATAATGTAAAAAGGTAACTCAGGTCATGGCTGAACTTGCTGTGGAGTTCCGCGATTATATTCTCCGCCTTCTTCTCCTCTCTCTTACCTATCTTTTTCTTTACGAAGTCCTCCATCTCTACAGGAGCTATCATATAGAGTAAAGCTACTCCTCGATCACCGAAGATATCGGTGAGCTTTTTCAGTGCTTTCTCCATCAGTGGATGATAATCCGGTTTTACTTGTGGTACAGCCGCCTTTGATAGACCTCTTTTTAGCGCTGCTAAACCTCTTCTCTCTGTGGCTACAGTTGGGAAGACGGGAACACCTAATTCCTCTGAGAGACCATCGATATCGATATCAACCAATCTTGTTTTCGCCTCGTCCATCATGTTAAGATCCAGAACAGTAGGTATGCCGAGCTCAGAGACCTGAAGGAAGAACATCATAGCTCTTTTCAGATTCTTCGCATCGCCCTCGGCAAGCTATGACGACATCTTGAATCTCCGGGTCCAATCCGGACGGTTTTTCACCCGTGTCGAT
>CAZFVW010000052.1:0-10444 GCA_964522285.1 uncultured Thermoplasmata archaeon
GATATCAACATCGTATCTCTTCACTCCGCTAGCTGGCCTGCACGGACATGATGCGTAGCCGTACCTTTCTTCGTTCTCAACGAGACCATCTATCAGATCATCTAAAAGATCTTCATCGGGACAAACATAGTACCCGTTCTCTTCCGCATCATTTCTCACGTACTCTAACATCTCTTCTTTAGTCCTCGTCATCTTCAAAAACCCCCTTGATCTTATCTTCCTTATAACCGATGATGACTTCTTCACCATCATCTACAACTATTGTAGGGCAAGACATCGCTTTGTTGTATTCTTTGAACTCTTCTCTTACTTTCTTCCCCTCGTTACCCCACAGAAGATCGATGTCTATACATTTATGCTCAACATCTAACTCCTTTAACAGTTTCTTAGTTTTCTTGCACCATCCACAGGTACTCAGTGTATATGCAACCACTTCATGTTCATCTTTAGAGCCCTCTACCTCTGTTACTGCTTCTTCCATATGATCTCACCTATTACTTTAACGATTGTTAGTTTATATAATTTAGTCTCAGTAATCGATATATCTCTCCATCTCCCAATCCGTCACATCCCGGCTGAATTCAAGTATCTCTTCTCTTTTCAGATCGATGTAGAAAGGCAGTGATTCGCCCATGGATTCTGCTATGACCTTGTCTTCTTCCAGGTGGTGGATAGCTTCGTTAAGATTGTTTGGCAATACATCTATCCCCATATCTTGTATCTCTTTCTCTTTGAGCTCGTAGAGATTCTCAGTGACCTCTTTTCCAGGATCTAGACCTTTTTCTATACCGTCCATACCTGCAGTTATCAGGGAATTCAAAAGAAGATATATGTTAGCCGAGGCGTCGGAAGCTCTGAACTCGACACGACCTTTCTCCTCTTCCTCACTGCCATAGGCAGGTATCCTGACCAACACGCTCCTGTTCTCTCCACCCCATGAGATGTAGACTGGAGCTTCGAAGCCGGGCACTATCCTTTTGTAGGAATTTATCGTTGGACAACATACCGCGGATAGAGCTTTAGCGTGATGAAGTAAACCTCCGACGAATCCTTTGGCTTCTTCATTCAATTCGGAAGGTGAGAACATGTATTCTCCATCTTTACTGAGAGACATATGAACGTGGAATCCGTTACCAGCTTCCCCTACGACTGGCTTTGGCATGAATGTAGCTAAAGAACCGTTCTCCCTAGCTTCTTTTTTCACTATCTCTTTTATGAATATGAACTCATCAGCTGCTTTGATAGGGTTTTCGTAGGGCAGAGGTTCTATCTCGTATTGGCCCATCCCTACCTCGTGGTGTATCTTCTCGACCCGGATATCGTATTCCTTCATGACTTTTGCGAGCTTCCCGATTATACCTGTATATCCCGTCCTACCGTCGATGTATCTACCGGCGTCGATAGGTTCGTAGGTATCCTCCTTTAACATGTGGAACTCGTATTCCGGTTTAACCCTAACAGATA
Organism: uncultured Thermoplasmata archaeon; assembly: GCA_964522285.1. Classification (GTDB taxonomy): domain Archaea; phylum Thermoplasmatota; class Thermoplasmata; order Halarchaeoplasmatales; family Halarchaeoplasmataceae; genus CAZFVW01. Next base: position 1,465 of record CAZFVW010000052.1, read on the forward strand.
TACCTTTTTCAGCTAACTTTTCTAGTGTTTCACCGAGCAGGTACCTGGGATCACCTTTGAAATAACTACCATCCGGCCAGTACATCTCACATAAGAAGACAGCTAGTTTCTCATCGTCATATTTCATTATCTTACAAGTGTCTGGGTCCGGTATGGCTACCATATCGCTCTGAGATACATCGGTGAATCCCACGTTCGATGAATCGTAACTGATACCGTCCTTAAGAGCAACATCCAGCATATCTGGAGGTATCCTTATCTCTCTCGCCTTCCCTTTCAAGTCTAAAAATTTCAACGCTATCGAATCGATATCTTCCGGTAGATCTACGGTCTCCGTCATCGTCTGCACCAAGAAGGTCAGGTGATTAACATGTATAAAATCGTTTTCGACTTATCTGATTCATATCTTATTTCAATTCGTGATAAACTCTAGATATCTTCTGGGCGATCTCTTCCATATCTTCTGGGTCCATACCACTGTGTGTGACTTCTCCAGTGCCTATACGTCCGGTTCGATCGATAAATATTCCATGTTTTTCCAGTTCACTGCACAGCTTACCAGCGAAATCCCATCCCTCGTCTATGAATATCTGGTGAGATTTCGTGTAACCCCTTTCTTTGAACTTGATAGGTACGCCTAGGTCGTCCAGCGCTTTTGCTAGTGCTTTGGAGTTCTTCACTATCCGTTTCCCATAATCCTCGTCTTGTATCATCTCTTCTAGTGCTATCCCTAGAGCTGCTATCCTGTTCACGTGTGGGTTATCGACGAGCCCGATACCCGTTTCCAGATCGATATCCAGGTATTGACTCATGGTCTCTGCGTGTTCATCAGAATCTGTAAGGATGATACCACCCTGTGGGCCGTAAAATGTCTTATGAGTGCTCCCCATCAAGACCTCTGCACCCTCTTTCAGCGGGTCCTGGAACTGGCCGGTAGCTATGAGTCCTAAAACGTGCGAACCGTCGAAGACGAGATCGCTGTTACTATCATATTTATCTATAAAACTTCTGAATTCTTTGACGGGATGTGGGAAGGGGATATAAGAAGAACCGAGTATGGTAAGTGCTACCTCGTCATCCCGATAAATTTTCTCAGATCTTTTTACGTTTATCTGATATGTATCATCATCGTAAGGTAAAGATATCCTACCTCTGTTGAACTTCTTCAGACCGAGAGGATATCCACCCCCATCATATGGGAGCATGGCTATATTTTCCCCGGGCTGCGTGAAAGAAAATAGGGCGTTCAGGTCGCATATATTTCCGGCGATCGGTTTGACCAGAGCGTGTTTTACATCGAAGAGTTCACGAGCTAGCTCTTTCGTTCTCTCTAATATTTGCTGTGCATACTGAGAACCGCCGTAATAATCAGAGCCGTACCTTCCAGCTAGATCTGTGGCTAGTATCTCTCTTACCTTCTTAGAAAGGTGATTTTCTGAGGCTATAAGGTTGATGCCGTTCTCGCGTATTTCCTCGTGCTTCTTCACTAAAGGTAATATTTTGGATTCGGTCATATCTACCACAAACCAGGTTGGATAAATAATACTTATTGTTTCTTCGTAGCTTCTGTGAGTTTAGTAACGTTGCTCCTGGTGAAGAACCCATCGAAATCCCCATATCTGTGTATGTATTCATTCACCAGCAGTGTGTTTTCCGAGGCAGTGGTGAATGTCTGTTTTAGACCGTCTTCCGGCGAACCGACAAGTTCGATCAAAAAATCCATCCCGTCTTCCTTGATAGCTTCGAAGGTCTCTTCGATATTCTCCGTCCTGAAAGCTGTGTGATGCACCCTTGTGCCGTAATTATGTATGAATTTCTCCGTAGGTCCGGATTCTTCTTCGCTTTTATACGTGAAGAATACTATAAAACTTTGTAACTTGTTAGTAATATTTTTAGTGCACAAGTTTAAAAAGTCTAATCTCCCTTCTCCTATCATGCAGGCGAAAGTGAAAGGTGATCTTTTCGAAAAAACCTTCGATTATTTAGAAAAAAAAAGAGGAAGGATGGGCCTTGAAAAATTGAGTTTCAATAAAGAAAATTATCCTGTAGTCAAGTGGTTTCCATTCTCCGAATACTGCCAATTATTGAAAGAGATGTACAAAGAACTCATGGATGAAGATATATCCCAATTCTACAGGATGGGGTACGGTATGATCGAAGACGATGTGAGATGGAGAACGGTCTTCGAAGGTAAAGATCCCTCCGATATATTCTCAACTGTAAAAAGACAGAAAGAACAGTATGTAGTAGGTGAGATAAGCAGTGAAAAAGTAGGGGATAAACATATCAAGATAACCATGGAGATCAACACTGAAGATGAACTCTACGCCAAGTTATGGTCCGAATCCTACCATGGACGTATCCATGCAGTACTAGATCTTACGGGGTACGAGGGTGATGTCGAAAAAACATTAGAATTTGATGGAGATAAAAAAGCCTGCATATACGATATCAAGTGGGAATGAAGAATCCCTTTTTGATTATCTAGATTATTACAACAGCAAAAAACATATACAAAAAATAGATGAAATGTAGGGATGGATGAAGACGAACGGTTTTTTGAACGGATTGGACTTCAAGATGAATTTACGGTATCCTTGATCCTTTTATCGCTGTTCTTTGTACTAGCTCTTTTAGTACATTTTGATCTAACCCAGCCATTCGATAGTAAAGCCATCACGACTATATCGTCTTTTACGGAAGGAACTCTTTTTACAGTTATGTTCATCATCACTCAGATGGGGGATTTTATTTTCCTCGTTCCCAGCACGCTAGTAGTCATTCTCTTCCTCCTATGGCGTGATAAAAAGATCCTACCGGGAGTATTCATCTCTATGATGATCGGTATCATACCTTTGATCAAAGTAACGAAGGAGATATTTGCCAGACCAAGACCCGAGGTCGCTCTTTTAGAGATGGGGGATTACAGTTATCCCAGCGGTCATGCCATATCATCATTCACCTTCTTCATAGGTGCCTATCTGTTTTTATCTAGGCATATCATCGAAGAAAAACTATGGTTGAAAGTATCCATGGTCTTGTGTATTACCGCAACAGCTCTAGTCGGCCTCTCCCGACTATTTTTAGGTGTCCACTATATCACTGACGTCGTTGGTGGATACCTTTTAGGTGGTGCCTGGATCCTGATATTCATCAAGGTGTATGAACGCTTGGTGTCAGATGAAACTATAAGCGAACATTAATTTTATATCTATCCATTCAGTTTAAAATCCGATGTGGAATTACAAGAGGAAGATGCTGTTCAGATTCTCAGCATATGGATTTTTGAAGAACCTTAGATTCTTCGAGCCGTTTTTATATCTATTCTTCCTAGCTAACGGTCTCTCTTTCTTCCAGATCGGTATACTCATTTCTATACGAGAGATATCTGTTCTGCTATTAGAGGTCCCCACAGGCATCATAGCAGACCTTACCGGTAGGAGAAGGACCATGGCTACGGCGTTCGCTTCTTACATGGTCTCCTTCTCAGTTTTCTACATATTTGGGTCATTTTACATCTTCATCCCGGCGATGGTCCTCTTCGCCATCGGTGAAACGTTTAGATCTGGTACGCATAAATCCATGATCATGGAGCATCTAGATGATGAAGATATGGAAGACAAAAAAGTTGAGTATTACGGCAAAACGAGGTCCGCTTCTCGACTTGGCTCCGCCATCTCAGCTGTTCTAGCCGGTGTTATCGTTTACATGTGGCAGAGCTACAATATCGTGTTCCTGTTCACACTCATACCCTATTCATTCGGTTTCTTCCTGATGCTTTCCTATCCAAAAGAGCTCGATGGAGAGATAACGAAAACAACTTTCAAAGACTTTTGGACTCATACGAAAGATAGCCTGAATCAGCTTATTAAAAAGCCCGGGCTCTTCAGGATGGTCGCCAATGCCTCGATATACGATTCGTTTTTCAAGATCTCGAAAGATTACCTATCACCGATCGTGGAGGTCTTCGCTGTCTCGCTTCCGATCCTTCTTTTCGTAGGTAACATCGAGCAGAGGACTGCGATACTCGTTGGGGTAGTATATTTCTTCGTTTACATGAACAGTTTCGTTTCCTCTAGAAAATCAGCAGACCTGATGAGGAAGGTCGGGGATATGGGTAAAGCTCTGAACATACTGTATTTCGTGCTGGCTCTTGCTTTCTTTTCAGTGGGTATATTTTTGGAGATAGATATCGTGCTGTTTTCCATAGTAGCTTTCTTCTTTTTCTTCACTCTCTATAATCTCAGGAAACCTATGGTGGTAGGGTACCTGGGTGACCATATCGAACCGAAAAAGAGGGCTACTCTTTTGAGCACACACAACCAGATGCGTTCGATAGTCGGTATCATCATCGCACCTGCACTGGGTTTCTTCGCAGATAATTACGGTATATCGTACGCTTTCTTCTTCGGGGCGGTAGTACTGTTGGTTATAGGTATCTTGTTCCCGATAAGAACATCGGATGATCGATGTTAACAAAATCCCTTCACAAATTTGGGAAAATATTAAGTAAATATAAGCAGCTTGCCTTATCGAGGTGTAATTTTTGAGCGCAGAAATAAAGGCCGAGGACGGCTTGTTCATAGTCGAAGGCGATATTTTTGATGAAGATACTGCAAAAAGGAGTTTAGATTTTTTTGAAAAAAATCCAGAGAAGATATTCGATGTACTCACAGACGTTGAAAAATTTGACCTGAAAGCAGATCTGAGAAAAAAGATCCTTAATGAGATTATAAAAACTGGTAGGACAGAAAAGATCGCTTTCGTAAATCCCCCGTTGAAATTGAAAGTTGTTCTAAAGATAATCAAAGCAGCAGGTCACAAAGAGATAAAAACTTTCAAATCGAGAGAAGAAGCCATGAAATACCTGGAAGGTGATTAGATGGAAGATCCTGAGGAATATATGGAAGAAAAGGTTGAAACGATCGTGGACAAGTTGAGCCAGATAGCTGCGGGAGATTTCAGCACTAGATTCGAAGTGGATGAGGATGACCCATTTGCAGAAGCAGCTGAAGCCTTCAACATCATGTTCGAAGATATCGAATATATGAACAAAGAGTTAAAGGAGAAGAACGAAGAACTCGAGGAAAAATTCGAGATAATCCAGAAACAGAAAGACGCGATGATGGAACTTTCTACACCGACAGTACAATTGTGGGAAGGTGTGCTTACGCTGCCAGTGATCGGAGTATTGGACTCCCAGAGAACACAGCAGATGATGGAAATCCTTTTGGAAGAGATCGTGAACAAGAAGGCCAGGTACGTTATCATCGATATAACAGGTGTGGGATACGTGGATACTAAAACAGCGGACCATCTGATCAAAATTTCTCGTGCAGTACATCTACTCGGTTCAGAATGTATCCTCAGCGGCATGCAACCAGACGTAGCTAACACGTTGGTACAGATCGGAGTTGACCTAGAAGGTCTTACTGCTGTCAGAAACATATCAGACGCATTGAAGGAAGTGTTCACAAAGCTAGAGGTGGAGTTATAGTGGATTTAGAAGATATCGAAGACGTTGAGGATATGGAAGACGTTGAGATCGAAAAAGCTGACGATGAAGTAGATAGTATAACTGCAAGTGAGTTGACACCTATACCGATAGTTCCGATAAAAGATTACCTTTTAGCCACTATCCACACAGAGATATCCGACGTATTGGCTCAAAAGATGCTAAAAGATATCACGAACGAACTTTATGAATCCGGGAGCAACGGACTTATAATCGATATAACCTCCGTTCAGATAGTAGATTCATACATCGCTAGGATCCTCGACAAGATAGGTAGGATGGCGAAGATGATGGGGTGTGATACCGTTATAGTTGGGATGCAGCCTCAAGTAGCTATGACACTAACCGAGATGGGGCTTCAGGTAGAAGGTGTCAAATCAGCTTTGAACGTAGATAAGGGTATCGAATTACTGGACGACATGAAGGAGGGAAAATAATTTGCCTTCTAAATACCTGGGTAAGGATGTAAAGATAAAATCTGAGAAGGACATCGTCCGTGTGAGGAACGCGGTCTATAAAGTCTGTGAAAACCTAGGTATGAGTACATTCAATAGGACGAAGATCGCCACAGCAGCATCAGAGTTGGCTAGGAATATCGTTGAACACGCCGGTGAAGGTAGGATTATAATAATACCACTCGTAACAGGACAAGAAGGTATCCAGATAATCGCTAGAGATTCTGGTCCTGGTATCGATAAGGACAAGCTCCATGATATATTCTTAGGAGATTATCAGTCGGAGACCGGGATGGGGATGGGGTTGTATGGTGCTAAGAAATTGTCAGATGAATTCGATATCGATTCAGGAGCAGACGGAACTGATGTAAGGATGACCAAATACAAATAAAATAAAGACTACTATTGAATTTCATGAATTATCACTACATATCCATACCTAAAGAAGGTGAACACTACTCTGGAGACGGTGTTTTCATACATGAAAAGATACCATTTACCAGATTCATCACCGTCGATTCCTTAGGTCATGGGGAGAAAGCAGAAAAAGTGATAAACGAGGTAAATGAAGTCAACGATAGATTAAGTGATAAATCACCATCCAAAATAATCAATTTTTTACATCGGATCTTAAGAGGAACAAGAGGGGGAGCCGTTTCGATAGCGGATTTCTACGAGAACAGACTATACTGGTGCGGTGTTGGGAACGTTGATATGAGATGTACTAATAAAAATATCAATCCGGTGAATATCTCAGGTATCGTCGGTTATAAAGTTAGAAAAACAAAAACTTTTGATTACAATTTTGAAGAGGGAGATATATTCCTCATCCACACTGATGGAATATCCAGCAGATTTTCTCTCGATGATCTACCAAAACAAAAGAGTGCTAAAGATATAGCTGAATACGTCATGAAGCACCACAGAAAACCCATGGACGACAGCACCGTTCTGGTGGTCAAGATATGAAATTCACTATGGATATCAAGGAGGTGTGGGATTCCGAAGCCCTCTCATACAGGTTGAAAAAGAAGTTCGATGTGGACCAAAAGGTAAAGAATAGACTCTTATTGATCGCTAAGGAGCTGGCTACGAACATAATAAAATACGGTGAAGAGGGAACGATAACCATAGAATCGGACGATAATAGATTCCTAATCACAGCAACAGACCGAGGACCCGGTATCGAAGATATAGAACATGCTTGGGAAGACGGTTTTGGCAAGGGGCGTAAGATCGTTAACGAAGAAAAAGTATACCCTCACAAAGGTTTGGGCTCAGGTCTATCCGCTGTGAACAGATTGTCCGATGACGTAAAAGTTAAAACAGGTGAAGATGGAACTACTATCACTTCAGTAATTAACATCTAAGATCGAACGTCAATTTTACTATCCTTTATTTTCAAGTCTGAACTTTTACCAGTTTATATTCTCTAAAACCCTGGACTACCTTCATATAACCCTTTTCTTTGATCTTCTTATCAAGTTCAGTATCGCCAGTATCAGCTCTCAAGTGCTCCGTCCTTTTCAGTTTGGTCGGAGTAGCTAAGATATAGATATTGTTCAACCCAGCTTTCCTGACCACCTTCGGGCTGATCTGCTGATTGCCTCTTCCCAGGAAGAATCCCTGGTTGCCTATCATCGAGACCACTATCTTGATGCCCGCTGCGTCCCCAGATGCCTCCAAAATATCTTTCTCCGCAACATCCAAAGAAACGACTTCTTTATTTTTCAACAAGTCCACACCCAACAAAGTATGATCCAAATCTAAGATCTTCTGGGTCTCAGCTGTTGTTGAACCAGGGCCCAATACGAATAGATGTTCCGGATAGTGCTCCATCTCTTCGACAATGTAACTACCGATGTCGTACTTGATCTCATCTTCCGATACGGATCTGTAGCTCTGTTTTCCGAGCTGGATGTAGGTCGGCTCGTAGATGCTGAGGGCTTCACCGTGGAGTTTGATCTCCCATTCTCCCTGGCGGTAGCGGTCTTCATCCAAGTCCATCACTTCGACTTTGGCTATCTCTGCGTTCCCTTCCATGTAATCGTTGAAAAGCTGTGCACTCGCACTGGGATTTATGCCGAAGACACCGCTGTACATCTTAACCCCAGCAGGTATACCCAGGATGGGTAACTCCTGATCAACTTCCTCGTAGATATCTCTAGCTGTTCCGTCACCACCGCAGAAAACGATCAATTCAACATCATTTTTTATGAAGTTCCTAACTGCCTCGTGTGTCTCTTCAGCTTTAGTCTTCCCTATATCTTCCGGGACGGTATAGACCACTTCTATCTTTTCATCGGGTTTTATCTCTTTCAATAGATCTTCTCCCATCACTCCGCCGGCTGTGAACCATTGGTTATCTCCTTCCATCTCCTTTAGAGCCCTTTTTGCTCGTTCCGATGCCACTGGTTCTGCCCCTAGTTCTACCGCTTTCTCATAGACTCCATCGGTACCCTTGAGACCGACCCTGCCGCCCATCCCTGCTATGGGATTTACCAGAAATCCGACTTTCATATTTGAAGTAAACAGGGTAGGTAAAATAATTCTTTTGGAGATTTCGTAGATTAATTATATCACCTGTTCAATCTATAGATATGAAGATCACCGAAATATTCCATTCGATCCAAGGCGAGGGGAGCAGGATCGGAATACCTACAACTTTCATCAGAACAACTGGATGCAACCTAAGGTGTGAATGGTGCGATACAAAATATGCATGGGAAGGTGGTGAAGAGATCGAAGTACCTGAGATCTTGACCAAAGTGAAGGATATCGGCTGCGATAATATCTGTGTAACCGGTGGTGAACCGCTGATACAGGAGGAAACTTTGGAGCTCATAGACTCCTTACTTGACTTAGACCGGTTCGGAGTACTTGTAGAGACAAATGGGTCTATCGATATCGAAGCTCTTGTGAATAGAGAGATAATCGTTTCTATGGACTACAAAACACCATCATCTAAGATGCAAGAGAATATGCTTGTTGATAACTTAGATAAACTCAG
>CAZFVW010000053.1:0-10416 GCA_964522285.1 uncultured Thermoplasmata archaeon
AGAGTGATCATAACCCAATGTGAAATCAGTATCGATACAGCCGATGTTAGAAAGATTCATAGCAGCCATCGAACTGCTGGCCATGTCGATCTCAACGCGATCGTTCTCCATGAGCCATCTTCTCAAACGGAATCCTTCTTCAGCCATCTGCCTATCACCTTTTAGCTATCATCATCTTCTTTCTTTAAATTTTTGTCCTTCTTATCCGGTTCCATGATCATGACTTTCTTCTTTTCCGAGAAACCTTCTTTTTGGTAGAACTGCATAGCTCTCTCGTTGGATGAAAGGACCTCCAATTTTACTACATCTACACCTTTTTGTGCAGCATCTTCCCTCTCGTATTCTATCAGCTTACCCCCTATACCCTCTCCGAAATGAGCGGGGTTAATCGTTAAAGTCAATATCTCTCTTATCAACTTACCCGTGACGACGTCCTCGAAGCTCCGGGAATGAAGGAAACCTAGTATATCTCCATCATCGTCGAAGACTACCATCCTCTCCTGGTCGAAAGCTTCCTCGATAAAAGCCCTAACACAGCCTTCGTCGTACTCGACATCATCTTCAGTCCATATAGGTCCGAGAGACGATATCTCCAAGGATACTATATCATCTAAGTCTCCCTTCTTAGCTTCTCTTATCTGTGTCATGTCCTTTTCATCCCTATATATGTTTGATCGCAGATAAATTTAACTGAAAAAGTCGAGATGGATTAAATAAATGAAAAACATTAAATAAATCGAGAACGATTTACTCTTCCCCCTGTGAGAAGGAGAACAAAATGAAGAAACTGATACTTTGTGTAGACAGAGATGACGATATAGGTGAAAAAACGGGTATAGATACTCCTTTGATAGGCCGGGAAGACAACTTGAATGCGGCTGTGGCCTTGGGTCTTAAGGATCCTGAAGATTCTGATACGAATTCTATATTTTCCGCTATATCCTCTTACGACGAACTAAAAAAGGAGGGTGAGGATGTCGAGGTGGCTACGGTATGCGGTTCATCGACCATCGGTTACCACTCGGATAAGATCCTGAGTGGAGAACTGGATCACGTTATCGAAGAGGTCGAACCAGACACGGTCATCTTGGTCACAGACGGAGCCGAGGACGAGTATATCACTCCCATAGTTTCTTCTAAAGTGGATATATCGCACGTGAAGACGGTTTATATCAAGCAGAGCGAAAGTGTTGAAAATCTATATTACACGATAGTCAAAACTTTCCAAGAGGAAAAAACAAAGAAGAAATTCTTGCTGCCTGTCTCTTTAGCACTCTTGGTTTACGGCTTCTTCGGAGTACTTGATCTGATCACCCAGCTCGCCTTCCGGGGTATCGAAGCGGTGTCAGGTCTGAGGAGCTTCGGAGTAGGGATGATATCCTTCGTTGTAGGGGCCTATATATTCGGAAGGATATACGATCTCGATAGGAAATTATTTGAAGCCTATTCTGATCTTAGAAAAGCTGTCAGTACAGCCGCGGTATGGCTTCCATTCACAATAGTCGCTGTTTTAGTGGTGATAGGCAGTGGTATTGAGGCTTGGGACAGGATAATCAGTTTGGAAGAATCGACCGCTCTAGTTATATTCCTAACTTTTGCTTCGACGGTTATCTGGTGGTGGATAGGTGCGATACTTCTTCACGAGTTGGGTCAAGTGATCCACGTTTATATCACTCAGGGAAAAGTTAGAAAATCGTTCTGGGCGGTGTTGTTCTCACTTTTGGCTATAACACTGATATTCTGGAGTGCTTTCAAGTACATCAGGGTCATGATAGGTATGGAGGAGGCTGGAAATGTACTTCCCACGGTCGCAGTCATAATAGCTCTCGGTCTGGCGATAGGTGTTTTAGGAGGCGTCACCCACATGCGTGTGGCGGAAGAAGAAGCGGCCGAGAGGGCTGAAGAGGAAAAGAAGGAAGAGGAGGAAAAGAAGGAAGAAGAGGAAAAGAAGGAAGAAGAGGCCAAAGAGAAAAAAGAAGAGGCGGAACAGGAGGGATGAGCCATTGGAACTAGAACGATGGATACCTATCTACGAAGATATCATCGAGGATTTAAAATATTCAAAAGATGAAGATGAAGAAGCTGCAGAACTTTTGGCTGAGATAAGGGGAAGCGATCCGATAAAACCTTTGAAAGAGTTGAAGGGGAAAAAGGTTGAGATACAGGGTCCTTTTGTGAAGGAACCGACGGGAGACGTCCACATTTCTGCTGGAGCGGCAGTTTCCCGGTCAGTTGATATCGGTTCTCCTTTAGATTTCATCGTTACCGACCTCGACGGCGATACGGAACTACAGATCAGAAAGAACTTGGAAGGCGTCGTCTTGGTCATCCACGCTCATGGAGATAATACCGATCTTATCAGACATCATGCTGGAGAATTTAAAGGTCATGTGATATCTACCTGTCAGTGTGAACCACCCGAGGGCGAAACTGGAAATATCTACAACTTCGGTGGGTTTACGGATGGAGATAGAGCGGTATACATGGCAGACCATTTTGGAGCCGAGGAGATCATCTTGAACGGATGGGATTTTGAAAAACCCGCGGAAAAAGGGAACGACGAAGCTATAAAAAAGAAAAAGTTGAACTGGGCGAAGAGATTGATACAAAAGGTCGATACGCCAGTGACAGAGATATGAGTAAATACGGGCTATTTGATAGGAAATTTTGAGGGAAAACATATAAATAGTCCCCTAGGAGATAAGAAGGAAATTCCGTGGGCGGAAGATTACTATGGATAGTGAGGCTAAACAAAAAGTTGAGAAGATTCAAAGATGTCCCGAGTGTGACAGTGAACATATCTCCAAGGATTACAGGAGGGGTGAGATCATATGCGAAAATTGCGGACTGGTGTTAGATGATTATTATATAGATGAAGGACCGGAATGGAGAGCCTTCGATAGTCAACAGAAAGAAAAGCGTGCTAGAACGGGAGCTCCCATGAATTATCTTACACACGATAAAGGTCTTTCTACCCAGATATCTTGGAAGAACAAGGACGCTTACGGAAGGACGATCCCGCATAAGAATCGAGGACAGATATACAGGGTGAGGAAGTGGCACAGGAGGATAAGGATATCCAACGCCACGGAGAGGAACCTGGCTTCAGCACTTAGAGAATTGGATCGATTGTCATCTAAGATGGGACTTCCCAGGAGTATAAGGGAGACCTCAGCGATGATATACAGAGAAGCCGTAGAAAAGAACCTGATCAGAGGGAGGAGCATCGAAACGGTCATAGCATCTTCTTTATATGCCGGGTGTAGAAAATGTGATGTTCCGAGAACTTTAACAGAGATAGCTAACGCAGCTCAGGCTGATGAAAAACAGATCGGACGGGCTTACAGGTTCTTATCTAGAGAGCTGGGTTTGAAGTTATTACCAACAAGGCCCGAAAGGTATATCAAAAGATTCTGCAGTAAACTTGAACTAGATAGAAACGTGATCTCCAAATGTGAAGATATAATATCACAAGCTACAGATCTAGGATTGACATCTGGAAAAGGCCCGACAGGCGTAGCAGCGGCCTCGATTTATATCTCATCGATATTGGAGGGAGATCCTAGGACGCAGAGAGCGATCGCCGAAGTGGCGGGAGTTACCGAAGTAACCATAAGGAACAGGTACAAAGAGATCGCTGAAGAGATAGGGCTAGTGATAGAAACTTGAACCACTGATGTATTGATAACGACAGGATAATTATATTAATCACCCTATCGATATCGTATGTGCCTTTAGAGGAGGTGTATTTGTGAAAAGGATAAGGTTAGGTGAATTGAAAGAAGCGCTCGAGATAGTGCTTAAGGAGAGGGATATCGAACCCGAAAGGGCAGATGAGATAGCGGAGAGAGTGATGAATCTTTTCGGTTATGATAGTGTGATCACCGATAATTTGATTTCAAAGAAGGAAAGGGATTACTTCTACATGCTGGAAGACTTCGATATCGTGACCGCTGAAGAGGAAGCAGCATACCTTCCCAGCGGTAAAAGATGGAGGATACATTACTGGAGGTTGAAGAAGAACAAGATCAAAGAGATCATCGAAGATAGTAAAAAAGAAAAAGAAGAACCTGAAGAAGAATCCATCTACGATCAACTCTCGAACGATATATGGACTAGGGCCAATAAGAGCCGGGCCCACACTCAAAGAGAGTAAAAGGTTTATTAGATATCGGATAATATCCGATTTTATCGCTCATCGAGTCTAAGATATGTAAAAAAAAGATACCATGAAATCTATAAAGAAAAAAGACCTAGAGATAAAACTTGAAGAGATCCCACCTCATCCAGAACCTAAACCCGACCTAGAGCAGTATTCGACCCCTGCCGATATCGCAGCCGACATATTGTTTCAGGCATTCGTATCAGGTGATATCTACGGCAGAAAGATAGCTGACTTCGGATGTGGAACCGGTATTTTTTCTCTAGGTGCAGCATATCTTGGAGCAGAGAAAGTTTATGCCTTCGATATCGATCAAAGTGCTTTAGATAAAGCTGTCGAGATCGCTGAGACATGGGATATGGATGGAAAGATAGAATTTTCATGCATGGATATCTCGGAATTTAGAGAAGATGTGGATACGGTCCTCATGAACCCACCCTTCGGATCTCAAAAGAAGGGGGCGGACCTTCCTTTCCTCGAAAAGGCATTTGAGCATTCTCAGAAGATATATTCTCTCCATAATGAGAATACTACCGAATTTTTGAGAAGGTACGTCCAAGACCATCCGTTCAGGATAAGGTGGGAAAAAAGATATATGTTTGAAATGGATAATATATTCGAATTCCATACGAAGATAAAAAAAGAGATCGAGATAATACTGCTCGTTATGGAAAAGATAGAAGAATAAGTTCTGCAATCTACCAAAAAACCTATAGTTGAATAGTTATAACACTATTAATAACAGAAGAATGAAAAGGTAATTGTTCAGGAGTGAAAAAGATGGAAGAATTAAAAGATAAATTTGTAGTGCCCGGCGACAAGATCGGGACGAGTGAAGAGTGGCTACCTGGAGAGGGTACTTATGAGGACGGAGGATTCGTGTATTCCTCAACTTTCGGGAAAGTCGAATATGATGAGGAGAATTTAGAAGCTCACGTACGACCGGTCAATCCGATATCGAGATTAGAAGTGGGGTCGGTCATATACGGTACTATCAAGGATAGAAGAAGCCAGATCGTAACTGTGGATATAAACGTAGTCGAGGGTAAATCCAGATCAGTCAGGATGGATATGGAAGGTACGCTTCACATCTCCAAAGTTTCAGATGATTATACGGACGATCTCAAGAACGAGTATCTGAAAAACGATATAATAAGAGCGAAGGTCACGCAGGTAGACCCATCGGTACAAATAACCACCGTCGGGAAGACTTACGGCGTAGTAAGCGGATATTGTTCAAGATGCCGTGGACATATGGATGTTAAAGGAAAAAAATTGTACTGTCCTAGATGCGATATCAGAGAAGATAGGAAGATCTCGAAATTTTATGGTAAAATAAAGATGAAGAAGAAATGACCAGAGGTGAATAAAAAAGTGGTCGAGACCGAGAAAACCGTTGTCGCTATAGAAGAGAAAGAGAAATGGGAATCGCGGGAAGGAACTATCTTAGCCGAGCTCAAGGAATTGAAAGAAGAAAAGAAAAGGTTACAGAAAAGGGCTAAGGAATTAAAGGAGCATATCGAAGCGATCGATGAGGCCTCGCGTTATATGGATAAAGGAGAAGCCGATAAAGAAAGAATTTCTACCATATTGGGAGGACATCTGAAGTGATCTCATGGTGGATGAAAGTCTGATAGAAGGCATGAAGGAAAAAAAGAACGAGTATCTTGAAGAGTATGAAGAGATCAAAAAGAGACTCGAAGAGATCAAAGATGAAGAGAAAAGACTCAAAGATGAATTGAAAAGGGTCAGAGATCATCTTTCCTATTATCGTTCTCTGGTGGCCGATATGAAGAAGAATATGAAGGGTAGAAAGGGCTTGGATATTTTTGATCACCTCTAAGAGACCAGATATCAAAACGATTTTTGTCGTGAAAACTTAAATATTATAAAGTTCAATTACATATGAAATGAAGATTGTAAATCCAAGGAGTGTGGAATTATAACTGTAAAGGAGCAAGTAAAGGGAATATTCGAGGAATATTCTCAAGAGGATTTTATGCGTGCGGTCGTACTGACATCAAAGAATGGAATACCTGTGACTACGTCCTTGGAGAGACACGATAAATCCGAGAGTTTCAGCGCACTATCAGCGACAATTTTAGGTGCTTCCGAAGTGATATTCTCGAGTTTTGATAGGGATAAACCAGAGAAAGTCACGATCCGTTCTGGAGATACGATCC
Organism: uncultured Thermoplasmata archaeon; assembly: GCA_964522285.1. Taxonomy (GTDB): domain Archaea; phylum Thermoplasmatota; class Thermoplasmata; order Halarchaeoplasmatales; family Halarchaeoplasmataceae; genus CAZFVW01. The sequence goes on from CAZFVW010000053.1 coordinate 6,346, forward strand.
TTTTTATCAAGGAGACAGATTCTAACACTGTTCTAGCGGTTTTGGGGGATATCGACAGGGAAGAGGAAGTCGAGGGAAAATTTGAAGAGATTATGAGTAAAGTTAAAGAAGTGATCAGATAATTAGTAGGTGGAATGAAATGAAAGAAATAACTAAAAGTGTGCCTGAAGAAGTGATCGAATTTTTGGAGCATGATGGCGGGTCATCATTGATGGTGAAAGGTACCGCCGGTACCGGTAAATCAACTATATCATTACAATTGATAGAAGAGATGGGTGATCCGGATAAGAGTTTTTATCTCTCCACCCGTGTCTCAGATGAGAGTCTTTATAAACAGTTCCCATGGCTCGAAGAGAAAGAGATGAAGAAACAGATAATAGATTCTAGCAAGGTATTTTTAGAAACATTATATGAAAAGGAAGATAAAGGGGAAGAAGAGGAAGATCTACCACAATCTGAAAAAGAGAAGATCGAGTCGGCCAAGGAATTCTTAGGTAGTATAGAAGAAAGAGGGCCTCCAGAGGAGGTAACCAGGACCCGTCTCAACGAGATGGATAAGAGAGTGCCGTGGCTGGAACGCATATACGACAGAGTGGATTCGGTCCTTCCTGAAAGACCCATGCTGGTTATAGACAGCGTAGAAGGTATCACCCATAAATACGACATGAATGTAGAAGAGTTCCTCATGGCGCTACAAAAAGATCTGGTAGAGGAATCTAATACCAATCTGATATTGGTCATGGAGAGGGAAGAAGCTCAAGAACTAGAATACCTTGTAGACGGAGTAGTCAATCTCAATAGATACCAGATGGAGAACAGGGATGTGAGAGAGATAAAACTAGTCAAGCTGAGGTCAGTAGGTATCAAACAGCCTTCTTATCTGATGACATTAAACGGCGGAAGGTCGAGATGTTTCCACGCGTTCTATGAAGACAAACCACAGGAGATAAAGTGGGAACCTATTGAGGATCCAGAAAACATGTTCAGTACAGGCATAAAGGACCTGGATAATCTACTGGAAGGAGGTTTCGAGAGGGGCAGTTACAATGTTTTCGAGGTCAAAGAAGATGTGAGTACTGAGGAGTACATGAACGTGGTCAGACCGATACTTCTCAATTTCCTGACACATGATAGAGGTATCTTGGCGATACTCTCTGGTGGCACTCACGCTGATAACCTTAGGAACGATCTTACCAAGCATGTTAACGCGGATAGATTCGATGAAAAGTTCAGGATAGTGGATTATTTCTCACCCTCGTCGGATAAACCTTACATGATGGCCCTAGGCGGTAAGAGTCCAGATGAACTCGGACAGATATACAACCAAAATATAACCGAGATCAAAGGAGAAGAGAACAAACCGATCCTGGATTACGCCGGTTTCGATACTCTTGAGTATCTAAGAGGTGACGAGATCGCTATCAAGGAGCTCTTAGAAGCTGTGGCAAATACAAAGGTCACCAACAATCTTGGCATAGGTATCACAAAACACGGGCTGAAGTTATCCAGTGAAATAAAGAACATGGCTGACGCTTATTTTGTGATATCCAGTATAAACAATACGCCCTGTTTGTATGGTGTGAAGCCGAAGACTGGACTCTACGCAGTGGTACCCGACGAAGAAAAAGGTAGCCCGTACATACAGTTGATACCTATAGTCTGATCGAAAAATATCAGTAACCGTACTCACCCTTCAGGGGGACGAAGAGTACACCACCCAAATCCTCTTTTTCTATTTTGTTTTCTTTTACTTTTGTAGCTCTGTAGAGTGTCTGATAGTACTGGCCACCTACTGGGATCAATATCTTACCGCCTTTCTTTAATTGTTCTATCATCGGCGGCGGTATGTCAGGGGCTCCACAGGCGACGGATATGCGGTCGTAAGGAGCAGCTTCTTGGTATCCTTTAGAACCGTCTCCGATGACTACTTCTATATTTGTGAATCCACCTTCTTTAAGAGCATCTTTAGCTGACCGGCCGAGTTCATCTATGAGTTCGACGGAGTAGACCTTTCCAGCATCTCCAATTAGTTCTGAGATCACCGCAGCGTGGTATCCCCTTCCACCACCCACTTCTAAGATCTTTTGGCCTATTTTGATATCCAGTTCTTCCACCATGATAGCCACCATGTGGGGTGCGGAGATGGTCTGTCCCCTACCTATGGGCTGTGGAGAATCGATGTAGGCAGCGCTTTTTACGTTCTCTGGAACGAAAAGCTCTCGGGGTACTTTCCTCATGGCTTGGGAAACGGCATCGGTTTTGACGTACCCCTTGCGTTCCAGTTTATCCACTAGATCGTTCCTCTTCTCTTCGTATGTTCTGTCGTCATCTTCCCCGAAACGCCTGAAGATCCCGCTCATTTTCACTCAATAATATAAATAGACCCCTTGATATTTCAAATCTGTCCCGAGAGAGATGATATGTATGGATGAAATACCGAGATCACATCCCAGGTACGAATCGCTGACCACTAGGAACAAACTGGTAGAAGGAGTCGAGAAAGGCATCACTTCCAAGGCCGGGTTGATAGCCCACGGTAGAGGTGAAGCCTTCGATTACCTTCTAGGCGAAAAAACGATACCCGCGGCTGAGAGAGCGGAAAGGATCGCTTTAGGTATGATGTTGAATGCCGAGAATCCGGTGATATCGGTGAACGGAAACGTGGCCGCCCTGGTCCCCGAAGAGATTGTCCATTTATCCGAAAAGATCCCTGCGAAACTCGAAGTCAATCTCTTCCATAGAACTGAAGAACGGCTTCAAAAGATCGAAAAAGAACTCAAAGAACACGGTGCAGATAGAGTGCTTGGCGTCGAGGCGGATGCAGAGATACTGGGTCTTGATCACGCGAGAGCACTTTGTTCGTCGGAAGGCATCTATTCAGCGGATGTGGTACTTGTGCCCTTAGAGGACGGGGATAGAGCGAAAGCACTGAAGGACATGGGTAAGACCGTGATAACCATCGATCTGAACCCGCTCTCTAGAACTTCGAAGACTTCGGATGTCACTATCGTAGATAATATCACTAGAGCTGTTTCCAATATGTTGGATATGGCCCCGCTCCATGAAGAGTTCGATAACGAGGAGAATCTAGATGAAGTACTGAGGTATATATCAGGAAGGTTAGAGAATATAGCTTTGGAGGGAAAAACAAAATAACTAGTCCATTTATGGGTGGGTCGATAAGATGACGGATCTAGTTGAAAAGGGAAAGAAAAGATTACAGTGGGCTAGAGATCACATGAAAGTACTGGCGAAGGTGAGGGAAGAGGTTAAGGAGAACGGTGCTCTCGAGGGGAAGAACATCTCGATGGCGCTCCACGTAGAAGCTAAAACGGGCATACTTGCTTTGTCACTAGCTGAAGCCGGTGCCAACGTAAAGATGGCTAGCTGTAATCCACTTTCAACAGATGACTCCGTGGCCGAGGCACTGAGGGAGGAGTACGATATGGACGTATTTGCAAGAAGGGGTGAGAGCGAGGAAGAATATTACGATCATCTTAAAAGCACTCTTGAACACGATCCAGATGTTGTTATCGACGACGGCGGTGATCTCGTATCGCTGATACATACCGAGAGAACGGATCTGATCGAAGGGATACAGGGCGGCTGCGAGGAGACAACTACTGGGATAGTCAGATTGAGAGCTATGGAGGAGGACGGTGCCTTGAAGTTCCCAGTGATGTCAGTCAACGACGCATTCATGAAGCATCTATTCGACAATAGATACGGCACGGGCCAGTCCACTATAGACGGGCTGATGACCGCTACGAACCTACAATTGAGCGGTAAGAAGTTCCTGGTCGGCGGATACGGATGGTGCGGGCGAGGTATAGCAATGCGTGCTAAGGGTATGGGTGCCGACGTGATGGTATCAGAGGTCGATCCGATCAAAGCCGTGGAAGCGAAGATGGACGGTTTCGAAGTTGCGCCCGCTAAAGAGAACATCAAAAAAGCTGATTTCGTCGTTACTGCTACTGGCTGCAAGAACGTCATAGGTGATGAGGAGATAGAGAACGCCAAAGACGGGTGCATAATGGCCAACTCTGGCCACTTCAACAACGAGATCAAGAT
>CAZFVW010000054.1:0-752 GCA_964522285.1 uncultured Thermoplasmata archaeon
TCACGGGGGTATCTTCGCCCTCCAATCTTTCTATATCGCCTACACCCCATATCACTCCGATGGCTATCTGGACAGCGAATATCGGTAGGTTGAAAAGGGCTATCTTGTAGATGCTGATGCCCGATAAGCTGGATGCCAATATCAGCCCTAAAGACAAAGGATAGATAGTGAACCATATATGCCTGAACCACCAGTTCATGAATGTCTTCTGTACACCGGTAGCTTTCAGATGGTCGCCCTCCTCGTCTATCATCGGAGCTGAAACGAGGGCGCCTCCGGGCATGGGCATCAGGCCGAAAAGTGCTGGAATAGATGCTATGACCCATCTTCTATCGGGAAAGGCGGACCTGAGTTCTTTTATCATACGCATGACCTGGCCAGTGTCCTTGTAAAGGAAACCTAGAAACCCTATCAGTATGATTATAGAGACTAGACTTAGGGTGTCGTATTCAGAGGATATCTCGACCAGCCAGTATAGACCCTCTCGGGATGGATTTGAAAGTAACAGTAAAACACCCACTGCGGTCATTATGGAGTATCCGAACTTCTCTCTCCGGTAGATCATGATACCTAGAACCGCGAAGGCCGCGACGATCGCCAAGAAATCTAGCATCGTTCATCTCGTAAGTTATATAATATAAAATAATTTCCCGAAGATTCTAATTATAGATATCTATGTGAGATCGAAAGGTTAAAAAGAAATACCAAGAAAGTGTTTATGATTTACTCGAGTGTGAAAAGATGGTAAAATA
>CAZFVW010000054.1:762-10202 GCA_964522285.1 uncultured Thermoplasmata archaeon
AGAACCTGGAACCGGGTTATACAACTTACCCCTCGATCTTCAAGAACATGGACCTTTATCTAGGTGATACTTTCGAGAATAGAAAGGGCGTCGAGATGATAGTGAAGTCAGACGGATCTTCAGAAAAATGGTATGTGGAAAAGGTTTGAGATCACCTGTTTTTGATGTTGCTTAACACCCTCTCGATGAAATCGGATTTTGCTTCGGTGTACTTCTTTCTCTGGCCTCGGAACTGCCTCCAGAGTCTTAATTTTAACCTGCCGTACTCTTCTGCGGTGTCCCTGTTGGATACAAGATGATTTCTGAACAAGATGTGGTCTTGATACCTCTGGCTGCCTTTCTTGAACATGTGGATATGATGTGTTCTGTTCTCTGGTGGACCTTTCACGAAATAATACCTTCCTTCGACTCCCATCTCACCCTTGTATCTGTAGCCGCACCTCTCGATGTTCCCTATCTCTTCTTCGGGGTGTTCAGCACTTACAGCGATATCGATGACGGGTTTTGCGGGAAGCCAGGGGACGAAGGTGCTCCCAACATGCTGGATCTCAAGATAGGTCTCCTTATTTTCCAGCCTTTTTTCCTCTTTTTTGAACTCTTTTTTCCATGATCCTGTATGCGGCACGAGGGAGATCTTTTGGTTAGAAAGGCCCAAGAGACTTTCATCTGTGAAGAGATCAGGTAGGTATCTAGGTCTCATGAAAACGTGGAAGTAGTAATCGTGAATGAGTAAAGCCTCTTGAGGATCCAACCACTGGTAGCTGAATCTCAAACCTCTATCCTCCCCCTTTCCAGTCACTTCGTGATCCCATCCATCCTTCTCAAGGGATGTAGCGCAGCGATAAAAGTAAGCATGGTATTCCTCGTCGGCTTCTGGGTTATAGATATCGGCTTCGCCTAATTTCTTAACTTCCTGCAGGTCTGTGATACCAGACTCCTCCCAAACCTCTCTTTTCAAGCCATCTAGAGGGTCCTCGCCTTCTTCAAGAGTACCACCCGGCACCTGCAGTGGAACGTCGGGATGATCTTTGTGTGAAAAAGCTAAGATCTGCTTTTTTGAGGTCACTTCTCTCAGTATATATGCAAACACTTTCTTGAGCATCACCCTATTTGAAGCCGTATATTATAAAGTAGTTTTCTTTGTTATCGAATAAAAACTACGTTATCAACCACCATACCGGCGAAAAGATTATATTAAAAACGGTGGTTTATTTAAACCGTGTAAGATGTCGATATCCAATATAGGTCTTCTGTTGCTCGTTATAGGCGTACTAGCGGTCTTTTCTACAGCGATACTCATGTATCTAGAGAGGACTAAAGATGAGAGGATCAAACAGGCCAAAAATTCCGGGGGGATGGACCCGGAGAACGAGGCGTACAACGCTGTGAGGAGCACTCGCAGTATCGCAAGCATCCTCAACACAAAGGGTGTCAATACCACAGAAGCGGAGGTGACTATAGAAAGGGCACAGATGGCTTTGGACTCTGGCAACTATTCTAGAGCAAAGAACCTAGCCGAGGAGGCGAAGAACGAACTCAACAGAGCTAAGGAGATCCGATCTTCTACAGAAGAAGATCCAGAAGACGAAAACAGCGGATCAAAAAACCTCCAGGAATCAGATGTTTCAGCCTCTTTAGAGGACCTAAAGACCGGCTTCAGCGAGACGAAAGAGGAGAGGGATAAGAGGAAGGAATTCGAAGAGCAGAAGGAAAGGCTGCAGAAACTGCCTGACAATTACATGGAATCTCGCTTCGAACTCAAAGTTGCTAGGGAGATGTTCGAGGAATCACCCAACGAGACCGCGGAGAGATTTCTAAGCAGGGCAGAAGAACTTTTCGAGGATGAAGATTACACTAGATCATTAGGGTTCTCTATAAAATGTAAAAAAGCGATAGATGAAAAAGAGGCCGGGCTGCTGGCCGGACAGAAGATCGGCAGCATGGATGAAAAAACCGAAAAAGCAAGTACCGAGACCGTGGAGAAGAACAAGAGCACGAGGTTGGTAGAATTCGAGGAGAAATCAGGGGAGGATCATGGGGAGAAGTTGATCTGTCCAGATTGTGGTAATATCGGAGAAAATGGTGAGAAATTCTGCAGCCAGTGCGGTTCGGAACTCGTTATGAAGATCACGTGTACTTCTTGTGGAGCCGATATCGAGGATGATCACAATTTCTGTCCAAAATGCGGAGCAGAATTGAAGATAGAAACATTTGAATGCCCTTCATGTGGAACCGAGATAGAGGAAGATGATAGATTCTGCCCGAAATGCGGGATCGAGTTCGAATGATATTTTACTCTAAGAGTTCATTCTCGACCAGATAATCGACTATCTCGTTTATCTCTTCAGGTGTGATGTTGCCGACTCTGTAATCTTTGTACGGGATATTTTTTTCTTTTATACCGAAACCGGTTTTCAACGAGTTGCTTATCTTCTTTCTCCTGTAGTTGAAGAGTTCACGGGCCACTTTTGAAAACTTTTCAGGATATTTGAACTCGAAATCGGGTTCAGTGGGTGTTATCTTTACGACCGTAGCATCGACCCTGGGAGGCGGATAGAATTTACTCCTAGGTATATCGAACAATCGTTCCACTTCCGCTTTCACTGAGACCATCACCGACAAGCGTGAATAATCATCTCCCCCGGGCTCGGCTACCATCCTATCCGCAAATTCTTTCTGATACATCATCACGGCCGCTTTAAATCGCCTGTCTAGTAATTTGAAAGTCAACGGCGAGGATATGTTGAAGGGTGTGTTTGACATGACCTTATCGAAGGGCGGTAATTCAATATCTAAAACATCGCCTTCTATAACTTCGAAATTCTTTTCTTCGTACCTCCCTTCTAGATAACCGTAAAGGGGTGTGGACTTTTCTATGGCTATGGTCTTTCCCGCTCTCTTGACTATCTCATCCGTCAGTATACCAAGACCAGGGCCTATCTCTAGAACCGTTTCATCAGGCCCTATGTTCGCTTCCTCCACCTCCCTCTCAGCGATATCCGTATCTATAAGGAAATGCTGTCCGAGAGATTTGCTCGGTTCCAGCCCCAGCTTTCTCAGCTTTTCGTTTATCGTACTTCTATCGAGTGTCATCTTACGCTCTCAGAATAGTGATTTAAATATGAATAAATAAACGTTTTTGCAGAAGAAGGGCAAAGGAGATGACAGTATGCAGTATCATCTACCTTGATCTGTCAGGGCGTCCGATACGACGCTTACTTTTCAGCTTTATCGGTTGACGGTCTTGTCTATTCGATAGAGATGTTTTCCATCACGACGACGTCGCGGACGGCTTTCATCCCTTCGAATGGAAGTACCAGACGGCCCTCGGCATCGGTATCGAACAGACGTGGTTCGATCTCGTCGGCCGGTGTTACGAGAACGTGCTTCATCTCTCCCGTCTCGGTCTCGACCACGAAATTATCTATCATCCCTAATATCTGGCCGTCGTTCGTCATAACCGTCTTACCGCGCATCTCAGTCACGAACTTCTTCATATTTTGTTTCCTCCAATTCTTTTCTTTTACCTGTATATCCCAACCCCATTATAATCTTTCTTCTTACGAACGGTCTTTTCCATGACCTCTTCTATATCCTCGTACATCTGTATTATCTCTTCATCTACAGAGGGGTTGATATCAGATATAGCTTCATCAAAGTGATCCTTATCAACTTCTGAACTTTTCTCTTTCAACGCCTTCAGACCGGCTTCCCTGCATACGGATTCAATATCCGCTCCGACGAAGGTTTCCGTCTTCTTGGCCAATTTTGAAAGATCAACATCGTCTGCCAGGGGCATCTTCTTCGTATGTATCTCGAAGATACTCTCGCGTTCCTCCCTATCGGGTATGGGTATCGATATCCGCTGGTCGAACCTCCCGGCTCTCAAGAGTGCTTGGTCTATCCTATCGGGCCGATTAGTAGCCGCTAGAACTACGATACCGGAAGTTTTCTCCACCCCGTCCAAGCTCGTTAAGAGTTGATTTACGATACGGTCGGTGACCCCGTCCTGCTGGCTGGCACCTCTTTCAGGGGTGATGGCGTCCAATTCATCCAGGAAAACGATCGTCGGAGCCGTCTGCCTGGCCTTCTTGAAGATCTCCCTTACGGCTTTCTCGCTCTCGCCCACCCATTTGGAAAGGACTTCCGGTCCTTTTATTGAGATGAAATTCGCTTCGCACTCGTGTGCTACAGCTTTTGCAAGCAGGGTTTTACCGGTGCCCGGGGGACCGAATAGTAGTACTCCTCTAGGAGGAGTTATCCCGATCCTTTCGAAGGACTCCGGCTCGATCAGAGGTTTCTCTACAGAATCCCGTAATCTCTCTTTTACTTCGTCCAAACCGCCCACGTCTTCCCAAGAAACCTCGGGTATCTCGACCATTATCTCTCTCAAACTGCTGGGTTCGATGTCTCTTAGAGCGGCTATGAAATCGTATTGGTTCACTTCCATCTTTTCCAATATCTCACTGGGGATAGGCTCATCTAGATCGAACTGTGGAGTGTACCTGCGCAGTGCTCTCATGGCGGCTTCTTTCGCCAGTGATTCTAGATCCGCACCGGCGAAACCGTGGGTCATCTCAGCTAAACGGTTTAGATCGACGTTGTCCGAAGCGGGCATGCCCCGCGTGTGTATCTGAAGTATCTCTTTTCTACCGTCCCTGTCCGGTAGACTGATCTCGATCTCCCTGTCGAACCGGCCTGGTCTCCTGAGTGCTGGATCGATAGCATCTACTCGATTTGTAGCGGCTATAACGATGGTCTCGCCGCGCTGTGATAGACCGTCCATCAAAGTGAGAAGCTGGGCTACCACTCTTCTTTCCACCTCACCCTTAACGTCGTCTCTCTTGGGAGCTATGGAGTCCAGTTCGTCGATGAAGATGATCGACGGCGATTGTTCCTTCGCCTCCTCGAATTTTTCCCTGAGCTTACCCTCGCTCTGCCCGTAATATTTTGATATTATCTCTGGCCCTTGGACCGAAAGGAAATTCGCGCCGGACTCGCTGGCCACCGCTTTAGCGATCCATGTTTTACCTGTTCCCGGTGGTCCGTGGAGTAGGACTCCTTTCGGTGGTTCTATGCCCAATCTATCGAACAGGTCCGGATGTTTGAGCGGTAATTCTATCATCTCTCTTACACGCTGGAGCTGATCGTCCAACCCGCCAACATCTTCGTAGGTTACGGTGCTCGCACTCATAACCTCCGCCTCGCTGACCGGTTCCTCTTTGACGGTTATCTCTGTTTCGTCGGTGACCTCGACGGGTTCTAAAGGATTCGTTGAGATAACGATGAAAGGGACGTTCCCGCCCATCAGCGAGATGCCTGGTATCACAATAGCGTCACCGGCCAGTATGGGTTGTTTTGATAATCGTTTCTTGATGTATGATTCTATACCCTCTCCGAAACGAAGCGTGTTGCCCTCTTCGATGACCGGTGCGATAAGGACTTTCTTCGCAGGCTTGAGTTGGGTTTTCTTGACCTCGACCTTGTCACCCACGGATACGTTCGAGTTCTTCCTGACCAGCCCGTCAATACGTATGATACCTTTACCCTCATCCTTGGACCCCAGCCTGAAAACTTTAGCTACGGTCTCTTTTTTACCTTTTATCTTGATCACATCTCCCACTTCTACGCCTATTTCCATCCTGGTCTTCGGGCCCAATCTAGCTCTGTTCCTGCCCACGTCCTCCTGGGGAGCTTCTTTCACGGTCAAGGTCATTTCGTCAGACATCAAATTCGCCACATATGAAAGTGTCGATTTTATTAAAGATTTTTCGACATGAAATCTATTAAGTTAGAAAAAAGTATGGTTTTTCAGTCGTATCGGTGTATCCCTGTTTAGTCTTCCTGCTCGATAAGATAGAACGTATCTCCGATCTCGACATCGTTTCCGTTGACATCTTCTGCGGAAACGGTGTAATCGTAGGGGTTCACCTGGGCCACGGTACCATTGAAAGTTGCGGCGTATTTATGGTCGTCTATCTTTTCCATATCATGCCAGCCGTCATCGAAATAGATGTCTACACTGTCTTCTTTGAGCTCTACATTATCGGTCACTTTTGCTACCAGCCTGATGTCATACTCCTCTTGGGCGGTAACGTTGGCCTCGTCTAGTGGCACCCATTCTCCGTCCTGATCTATCTGGACGTCCATCGAATTCAAGGTCGGGTTCGCGTAATCGTGGAACGGTGGATTCATCAGTAAAACAAAAACAGCTAACCAGGTAAAAAAGAACATACCCCAGTTCATGGCCCACTCCTTCTTATCGAAGGATTTGGTATCTATGCCGACCATGTCCATGACGATCCCGATCACTAGTAATCCCAAGATGCCCACCAAGAAACCGTAGGCCGCTTCCCTGGTAAGTGCGAAGACTTCTGAAGAAGCGAATGCAAAAACGGGAGCGAGTGCGATAGAGACCATGACAGATTTTGCCTTGGTTATCTCCTTCTCCATGTATTCTTCTTTATCGAACTCTGGCATCTCGTACTCGTATTCCTCTTCCTTCTTCTTTTTCCTTTTGGACATCTCGGCTTACATTTAAGGTCTGTATTAATAAAGTTTCGTATGCGATAGTGTGGTCTTTTTTAGGAATACCAAAACATTTTTAATGTGCTGACCCATAAGTCATACCATGAAGAAGATCGTAGTGATGAGCGGCAAAGGTGGTGTAGGAAAAAGCACGGTGGCGGCCAACCTAGCTTTCAAACTTTCTAAAGAGGGGGCGAAAGTAGGCATATTCGACAGTGATTTTCACGGCCCTTCGATTCCGAAGATGTTGGGTGCCGAGGAAGAAGATAAGATAACTCCGGTGTCTGTAACGGAAAACCTGAAAGCAGTTTCCATGGAATTCCTACTGCCGGACGATGATTCTGCTGTCATATGGAGGGGACCCATGAAGATGAAAGCGATCAGCCAGTTCATGGAACAGGTAGAATGGGGTGATATAGATTACCTGGTCGTAGATCTACCGCCGGGAACCGGTGACGAACCGCTTAGTATAGCCCAACAGTTGAAAGATATAGACGGCTCCGTTGTAGTTACCACGCCTCAGGACGTTGCACTTCAGGCTGTCAGAAGGTCTATCAACTTCTCGGAGAAAGTGAACATGAACGTGTTAGGTGTTGTAGAGAACATGAGCGGTCTCAAGTGTCCGAACTGCGGTGAAAAGATCGATGTCTTCGGTTCAGGCGGAGCTGTAGATATGGCTGAATCGATAGGTGTTGAACTCCTTGGGAGCATACCTCTAGACCCGAACATAATGAAGAGTGGAGAGGAAGGACGTAGTTTCTTAGATGAAGGTTCGGAAGCTTCAAAAGCTTTCAACGATATAGTAGATAAGATCAAGAAGAAAGTAGGTGAATAGATATGAAAATAGCAATCTCATCGAGTGGGAATGATAAAGAAGCAAAGGTCGATTCGAGGTTCGGTAGATGCCCGTATTTCGCGGTAGTAGATACCGAGACAGATACCTTCGAATTCGAAGCGAATCAGCACAAAGACGGGGCTCACGGTGTCGGGCCACAGGTGGTCCAGATGCTGTCCGATATGAACGTAGAAGCTGTAATCACGGGTAATGTGGGGCCCAATGCCCACAGGACCTTGGAAGCGGCAAATATCGAGATATACAACGGCGATGGATCTGTAGAAAAAGTCTACGAGGATTTCAAAGAAGGCGATCTAAAGAAGATGGAACAGTCTTCAGTCGGTAGTCACGCCGGTAAAGGCGGCGGAAGAGGAGGCGGAAGAAGATGAAATTAGGTATACCCAGCATGGGTGATAAGGGCTTGGAAGAAAAGATCAGCCCACATTTCGGCAGAGGTCCGACTTTTACGCTGTATGATGTAGATGATGAAGAAGTTACAGTGATCGAGAATACCAGCGAGCACAGGGGTGGCACCGGGCATCCACCAGAATTATTGAAGGAGAATGGCGTGGATATCATGCTATGTTCCAACCTTGGAAGGAGAGCTGTCAGACTCTTCGATGAATACGGCATAGAGGTCTACTGTGGTGCTCAAGGGACCGTAAAAGATGCCATAGATGCCTGGAAGAACGACCAACTGGATAAGGCGAACGACGCCAACGTATGCGACGAGGGGCATAAACACTAGAAGGAGGAACCGATGATACTGGATATCGTCTACGACAACGAAGCTAAAGAGGGTTTTAATTCTAGCTGGGGGTTTTCAGTATACATCGATAACGGAGACGAGGTAGTCCTCTTCGATACCGGGACGACAGGAAGGATCTTGAAACACGATATGGAAAAGATGGGTTTGGATTTAGGAGATATCGACAAGATAGTGCTTTCACACGAGCACAGCGACCACACCGGTGGTTTGTTTTCAGTCCTAGAGGAGTCTATGGAGGTGTACGTGCCCGGCTCTTTTTCTGAAAGTTTCAAGAGCCAGATAGATGCAGAAGCGGTATTGATCGAGGTCGATGACAGTGTTGAAATATCCGAAGGTATCCGTTCGACCGGTGAGTTCAAGACGGATATCCCGGAGCAGGCCTTGGTACTTGATACAGTTGAGGGACGTATCCTTCTTACTGGTTGCGCTCATCCCGGTTTGGGTAAAATGATCGATAAAACCGAATATCTCGCAGGTGAACTTTATGGTGTGATAGGTGGATTCCACGGTTTCAACAACCTCGAGAGATTGGAGGATATAGAGTTGATCATACCGTGCCACTGTACAAAATACAAGGATAAGATCATCAAAAGGTTCCCGGATAAGATCAAGAGTTGTTCAGCTGGATGTGTTTTTGAGTTCGATAAAAATCGATAAAAAGGAGGTGAATAAAAGATGCCAAGAGGCGATAGAACAGGACCCGCGGGTCAAGGCGGCCAGGGCGGCGGTCGTGGCCAAGGTAGAGGACAAGGCGGTGCTCCAGGTCCAGGGGGTAACTGTGTATGTCCGAACTGTGGGATTGAAGAACCCCATAAGCGAGGAGTCCCCTGCAACCAGATGAAATGTCCAAAATGCGGAAATCTTATGACTCGAGAAGGATGAGATGTATAGGTAAATTCAAGATATAGATCCGAGGAATCCTTCCACTTTATTGTGGAATTCTGAAAGCGTGCCTTCGTTTATCAGCATCTTGTCCGCCTTGGCTATAAGCCTTCCGAGACCCCAATCCAACTCCCTTTCATCCCTTTCTTGAAATTCTTCCCACGTTTGTGGGGCGTCTTCTCGATTCCTGTTTTTCAACCTTTTAAATCTAGTTTCTGGGGGAACGTGCACGGCTACTATCTGCATCCCCTCACCTAGTTCGGCTTTGAATATTTCTACTTCTTCGAGATTTCTCACCCCGTCTATGATCGTGTTTTCTCTTTCTATACTGCTTAAGGTTCTGTCGGCCCAGATGCCGTAATGGTGCCTTTCTCTCTCGTTGTGGGCGAAGGTCCCGACTCCAGAATCTGTCATGGGGATATCGTT
>CAZFVW010000055.1:0-9741 GCA_964522285.1 uncultured Thermoplasmata archaeon
CAGCCTGATCATGCTTAAAGAAGGGCGTGTTTTTAAGGAAGGTAAACCTAATAAGGTGCTCTGTAAAGATAACATAAAAGATGCCTTCGGCATTGATGTAGCTATACACAAGCACGGCGAGTTTATGCATATAGTTCCTGTGGAAGAAAGTAATGTGGAATTATTCGAAAATTGATCCTCAGTGCAGCGCAGAGCCGCCGTTTACCCCGATTATCTCTCCGTTGACGTAGGAACCCATATCAGATGCTAGGTAAAGTGCGGAATCGGCTATATCCTCAGGCTTTCCGATCCTTTTGATTGGTATCTTTTCAGCACGCTGTTTTCTCTTCTCTTTTGAGTAATCTCCGATTATGTCGGTGTCTATGGTTCCAGGGGCGATCGCGTTCACGGTTATACCTTCAGGTCCCAATTCAAGTGCTAGGGCTCTCGTCAAGCCTATCATAGCGGCTTTACTGGTAACGTAAGCAGTACCGTGGGTGGAGCCCCTGAAGGCCAGTTGAGAAGAGAGGTTGATGATGCGTCCTGCATCGGAACTTTTCAAGTGGTCTAGGGCGAATTTGCTCAGCATGAACGCCCCGCGGACATTCACCGCCATGGTCCTATCGTAATCTTCGATGTCAGACGCTTCGATATCCTTTCTGATGTAGATCCCAGCATTGTTGACCAAGATGTCCATCCCTCCGAATTTTTCTACAAAATCACCAATTATCCTTTTGGCATCTTCTTCTTTGCTCACATCACCCTTCAGCAGCACCCCTTCGGACACTCGGTTGACCTCCTCAAGTACTTTTTCCGCTTTTTCATCGCTCTGATGATAGTTTATACCCACCAAAGCTCCTTCTTCAGCGAACTTCTTTGCGATACCTTCCCCTATGCCTCTGGATGCCCCTGTTATTATCGCCTTTTTACCCTTCAACAGCTCCTTCATGATGAATAAATAGATAGATAATTTATATAGGATTTTTGCAGGGTTCAGCATCCTAAAGGCTGAAAAAAGGTCCTAAACTATATATATGATAACTATTGTACATACATACAAGCACTCAAAAAGGTGCAAAATATCACGATAATCACCCTCCCTCCCTTTTTCTTAAGGTGATAGGGTTCATAACATCACAATAACCACCCCCCTTCCCTTTCATAATTTTTCGGAAAATTTTATCTAGGAAGTAGGGTAAGGTTTATAACCAAAATGGTGTTTTTAGAACAAAAGGTGTGAGACGATGCAACCAGGACAAATGGGATACGATCGGGGCATAACTGTCTTTTCGCCCGACGGTAGATTATTTCAAGTTGAGTACGCTCGTGAAGCGGTTAAGAGAGGTACTACGACTGTCGGGATTAAAGTAGAAGATGGTGTAGCTCTGGTTGTCGATAAAAGGATAAACAATGGTTTAGTTGAATCTGATTCGATTGAAAAGATATTTCAGATTGATGAGAAGATAGGGTTGGCAACCTCCGGGCTTGTAGCGGACGCCCGTGTATTAGTTGACCATGCTAGAGTGATGGCTCAGGTGAATAGGGTTTCTTACAATGAAAGGATAGACATACCCACACTTGTTAAAAGGATATGTGATTATAAACAAACATATACCCAGTACGGTGGAGTAAGACCTTTCGGTACAGCGCTTCTTATAGCCGGCATGGATGAAACAGGTCCTCACTTGTTCGAGACTGACCCCAGCGGCGCTTTCCAAGGATTGAAAGCAGCCAGCATAGGTATGGACAGAGACGAAGTACAGGAAGTCTTTTATGACGAATACAAAGAGGATATGTCTCTTGAAGAAGGTATCAAACTGGCAGTTTCAGGTCTTTCTAGAGCCAGCGAAGAAGGCGTAGACCCTGAATCACTCGAGATAGCCACAATAACTGAAGAGGATGGATTCACTAAATTGAAGAGAGATAAGATAAAAGGATTCGCAGAAGATGCAAATTAATATCAGATGGTGAAATTTCTTGGGTAAGAAAAATTATCAAAAGGAACACACGGAAACGGTCCTGGATGAGTACGTTATAGCCAGGATGAGATCACACGGTGAAGATTTCGAGATACTCGTCGACCCAGATGCGGTAGAGAAATTCAGAGGTGGTAAAGATATAGATCTATTGGAGAACATGCCCACTGAGAAGGTATTTTCAGACGCCAAAAAGGGCAAGGAAGCACCCCACGACCTATTGAAGGAAGTATTCGGCACTGAAGAGTTCATCGAGATCGCTGAGCAAATCCTGGAGAAGGGAGATGTCCAGATAACCACGGAACAGAGGAAAGAAAGACAGGAGAACAAGAGGAAAGAGATAATCAACAGGATAGTGAGGAATTCTTACAACCCCCAGATGAACGCTCCACACCCACCTCAGAGGGTGGAGAACGCTCTTAAAGAAGCGCAAGTCCACGTTGATGCTTTCAAACCGGTAAGTCTCCAGATGGACGAGGTCGTCGACCAGATACGTGACCTCATACCGATAAGTTTCAAGAAACTCAAGTTCGCAGTGAGCCTAAGAGGCGACCTTTACGGGAAAGTTTACGGCCTCCTGAAGGAATACGGAACTATAGAAGATGAACAGTGGCTTGATGACGGGAGATGGCAGGGCATCGTAAAGATATCCGCAGGGATGAGAGATGAATTCTTCGAGAAATTGAACAATAAGACCCAAGGAGAAGCCGAGATCGAGTTGTTGGAGGAAAAATAAAGAGTTAATATCAAGTTAAAGTAATTTTATAAGATTTATATATAAGTTAATGTAAGGTGTAGAATATGAGTGAAGACGAAAAGAAGATCAAGAGAGAACTCCTTTTACCCGGGGATGTTATTGATGAAGAAGATGTTAAACCGGGAAGAGGAACTTTTAGAAGAAAAGGTAAGATATACGCAGCGAAGTTAGGTGTTAAAACACTTCGTTCTGGTTATGTGAATGTCGCGGCTCAGAGCGGGAGATATGATCCCAAGGGCGGTGACAAGGTCATAGGAACTATCACCGACGTGAATTCATCAATTTGGATGGTAGATCTGAACGCACCTTTTCCTGCGGTACTCCACGTTAATGACGTGCCCTGGAGAGTTGAATTCGGTGACACTATCAGTTACATAGACGTAGGTGATGCAGTTCTTGTTAAAGTTTCAAATGTGGACGAATTGAAGAAGATCCAAGTGACCATGGATGAAGAGGGCCTCAGGAAGTTGAACACTGGCCAGATCATAGAGATCGCTCCCTCGCAGGTCCCAAGGGTCATAGGAAGAAAGGGTTCCATGATATCGATGTTGAAGAGATACACAGGATGTAGGATATTCGTGGGACAGAACGGACGCATATGGATAGACGGCGACCTAGAAGGACAGTATACAGCGGTACAAGCGATCAAGATGATAGAAGAACACGCACAAGTGCATGGCCTGACAGAAGCCGTAAAGGAATTTTTGAAGGAAGAAACTGGATTAGATCTTGAAGACGAAGAGAAAGAGAATAAGGAATGATGAATTGGAGGTAATATTATGGGTAGTAATAAAGATATTAAATTGATCGATGAAGATGGAAAGAGAATGGACGGAAGAGATTTTGATGAATTGAGACCTATCACTATAGAAGCGGGAGTATTGAAAAGAGCAGACGGATCCGCTTATTTGGAATGGGGTAAGAACAAGGTGATGGCCGCTGTTTACGGTCCGAGAGAGATGCATCCGAGACACGCGCAGGACCCCTCACAAGCTGTTATCAAAGCTAGGTACAACATGGCAGCCTTTTCGGTCCCAGATAGGAAGAGACCGGGCCCGGATAGAAGGTCCATAGAGATCAGCAAACTCATGTCTGAAGCGCTGACGAAGGTCATATTCGTAGAACAGTTCCCCAGGTCATCAATAGACGTGTTCGTCGAAGTTTTAGAGGCGAGTGCAGGAACTCGATGTGCCGGTTTAACGGTCGCATCCGTAGCTCTAGCTGATGCAGGGATACCCATGGAAGACATGGTAGTAGCCTGCGCAGCGGGTAAGATAGAAGACAAGGTCGTATTAGATCTCGGAAAGAACGAAGACAACTATGGTCAGGCAGATGTCCCTATGGCGATATCCCCGAGAACGGGAGAATTGACACTACTACAGATGGACGGTAATCTGACCCCAGAGGAATACGAGGAGGCCATGGAGATGTCTATAGAAGCATGCCACGATATATACGAGATCCAGAAAGATGCGCTGAGAAGCAGATATTCCACAACCACCGAGGATTTCGAAGAGATCCCCGAACAAGAAGAAGTTCACCAGGAGGCTGAATAAGATGAAAGAAACTATTTCAAAGATCACAAAGGATTACCTTTACAGGTTGGTCAAAGACGGTAAAAGGATAGACGGCAGAGATATGCTGGAGCACAGAGAACTGAGTATAGAGACCGGTCTTATAGGTCCGGCAGAAGGATCCGCTAGGGTGAAGTTGGGAGATACTGATGTTATAGTCGGTATCAAGATGGACACCGGAGAACCTTTCCCGGATACACCGGATAAAGGTGTCATAATATCATCCGCGGAATTGATCCCTATGGCTTCACCTCAGTACGAATCCGGTCCACCCGGAGAGGACGCCACGGAGTTAGCAAGAGTAGTTGACAGAGGTATCAGAGAAGCAGATGTCCTCGATATGACGGAGCTATGTGTAGAAGAGGGCGAAAAAGTATGGCTCGCCTTCATAGACATGCACGTTCTGGATTTCGACGGCAATCTCTTCGATGCATGCGGCATAGCTGCTATGGCGGCCTTGATGACCACGACAGTACCGGCTGAATCTTACGACCTAGGTGAAGACTACGAGCTACCTATCCAGCACACGGTCATACCGACGACTTTCACGAAGATCAAGGACCAGATAATGCTGGATTCCAGGTTGGAAGAAGAACAGATAGCTGATGCACGATTGACCGTGACCACCAACGAGGAAGGCAACATAGTGGCCATGCAGAAAGGTCTCAGCGGTGTCTTCGAGTACGAAAATACGAAGGAATGCATAAAGAATTCTGTCGAGATAGGAAAGAAGATCAGGCAGGATATGATAAAGCAGATACGTGAAGGATAAATTATATATAATTTGATTGCAACCACGATAAAAAAGGGTGTCATGAATGGCGAAGAAGAAAAAGGTAGGAAGTACTGGACGTTTCGGTCCTCGATACGGTGTCAGGGTTCGTAAGACCATCAGAGACGTTGAAGAGTCGAAGAAGAAGGAATACGAGTGCCCTCGATGCCATCATGAGAAGGTTAAAAGAGAGAGCGCCGGAATATGGCACTGCAGAAAATGTGATCTGACTTTCGCCGGCGGTGCTTATCAACCTCGTATAGGAAGAAGAGTAAGGATGCTCGAAGAGGGTGAAGAATAGATGTTCAGATGCGCTATCTGTGGCGAGAAGGTCAAAGGAGACATAAGCACGGTAGGGATCCAGTGTGAGAACTGCGGTGGTAGAGTCTTCTACAAAGAGAGGCCCAACGTCAAGAAAGAGCTCAAGGCTCGGTAAAGATGAAAAAAGCTGTACTGAGCTTTCCGAATACTAAGAGTGCTGAAAAGACTCTAGAGTCTCTCAAGCCAGAGGCGGAAGAACCTATCAAAAGAACGAAGATCGATATATCGTTCGCACCCCCACAGATAAAGATAGAATCTGAAGATACCAGTGCCATGAGAGCGGCACTGAATTCGTATCTAAGATGGATAGACATATCGAAAAAGATAACTGAAGGATATTCAAAGGAGGAATAATTATGGCAATGTCACAAGAAGATGTACAGAACGAGATCGCACAAGCTCAACAGCTGCAGCAGCAGCTTCAGAACATAGTAGCACAGAAACAGCAGTTGGAAGTTACAAAGAAGGATACCGAAAGAGCTTTAGAAGAACTGAAAAAGTTGGAAAATGAAACCCCTGTTTACAAGAACGTGGGTGAGAACATACTGATACAGGTCGAAGACAAGGACAAGTTGGTCGAAGACCTCGAGGACGAACTCGAGTCGACTGATGTAAGGATAAAGACCATGGATAAGCAGGAAGAAAAACTTCGAAAGAAATTCCAACAGATACAGCAGCAGTTGACAGCTAAGTTAGGCGGAGCACAACAAGGATCGATGGGCGGAAACTGAATGAAGATCGAAAAGGGTCTAACCACCCTTTTTTTATCTCATCAGAACGCTGATCCAGATGCCGTAGGCTGTCTCTATTTTCTGACCCGGAGATACGGTGGGGTAGCGGGTCTACCGAGTTCACCGGACAGGATGGGTAAGAAATTATTGGATTTTCTTGAGATGGATGTTTTACTAGAACCTGATGTTTCAAAATTTGAACAGATCATAATCGTAGATACTCCGAATCCCTCACAGCTAGAGCCAATCGAATTTGATGAAGAGGATATGGAGAGAGCGAAGATAATAGACCACCACCACACGAATTCATGGGGAAGGGAGATATTTTTCTTGGACAAGAATTCATGTGCAGAGATCATATACGACATGGTTGATCCAGAGAAATTGGAGAAGGATGAAGCAACAGCTTTGATAGCCGGTATTTTGACGGACACGTCTTTCCTGAGAAGAGGAGATGCTGATACCTTCAGGATACTTTCCGAGATAATGAAATCGAGCGAAGTATCTATAAACGAGGTCAGCCGGATATTGTCCTATGATGTGCCTTATTCAGAGAAGATAAGCAAGTTCAAAGCAGCGAAGAGATTAGATTACAAAAAGGTCAATGGATATTTCGTAGCTTATACCAACGTCAGTTCCTTCGAATCTTCGGTTTCGTCGATGCTTCTTATGATCGGGGCTGATGTTTCATTTACGATGTCTAAAAGAGGTGACGATATACGCATCTCCGCCCGGGCAGTCGACGAGATAGTGGCTGAAGGGTTCGACCTGGGGGAATTGTTCAAATCCATCGCGAAGAACAGAGAAAATTTTTCTGGTGGGGGGCACGAAGGAGCAGCCGTTCTCAACGGAACAGATGGTAATGAAAAGTTGTTAAGAGAATGTGTCGGCCTGACGGTCGAATGGATAAAAGACAAAGGTCTAGAACGCCCTCTTGAATGAAAGACCTCAAGATGCTATTCTTCAGGGTATGCTTTTTTGATAAGATCTTCTTTTCCTTCGAATCTTTTCCTGATAGGTTCTAATATATCGTATAATTCATGAGCTATGGCCATCTTGAGGTCAAGAGGATGAAGATCACCTGAGAGGAAGTCTTTTTCTGCTACTTCGTAATCCTCATAGACGAGGTCGCCGCCCCATTTTTCTGGCCGTTCTATAACGAAGTCTTCATCGTTGGATTTCAGGACGGGGAATACGAGATATTTGAGGTGCTCTAGCACTCCGTTGTTTTCCTTCTCCCCTGCTGGACAGTAAGCGCTTTTCATCTTCTCTTCTATCGTTTCCTTATCATCTAAAAGATCGATCTGGGACCCTTCTATAGATGCACTCATCTTACCGCCTGTGAGACCTGTTAATAAGGGCGCGAATATGCAGATCGGTTTTTTGTATCCAAATTTTGGTAATATCTCTCTTGAGAGCATGTAGATACCCCGCTGGTCGATACCGCCGTAAGCTACATCCGCATCTAGGGCTGCAACATCTTCTGTTTGGAGTAGTGGGTAGATGAAACCTCCGAGTTTTGGATTATCTCCTAATCTTACTACTTCCGCAGCTGCTCTCTGGCACCTGTTCATGGTAGTATCAGCAGCCATCTTCAGGATGTTGAGCATGTATTCTTTGTCAAGTTCGAAGTCACTGCCTTTCACGAACTCTAGATCGCTCCAGTCAACTCCTGTGGCTTCCATCATGCCCTTGATACATTCCTCATAGTATTCGCTTCTAGCTTCCAGAAGTTCGAAAGGACTCTTGAGGTCGTCAAGATGTGCATGTATATCCGCTAGTAGGACTTTGAATGTGAACCCGGCTCTTAAAAAGTCTGATATCTTTCTGTGAGTTATGAAGTGGCCTGTATGCATCTTACCCGTTGGAGCGTCTCCGATGTAAGCCACGGGGTTGTCTTTTTCTTTCAGCAGTTCTTCAGTTTCTTCTCGTGTGATTACTTCCTGTGTTTTCCTGGTTACTAGTTCCAATCTGCTTTCAAGGTCCATGGTCTTCCGAAAATCACCTTATGATATGTAAGTTTTGGTCTATAGAGTATATAGTTATTAGGTAAAACTTATATCGGTGCGGTATAATCATCGAGCGATATCATGGCCGATCGATGGGATATATTTACACTGGATGATTTTGACATCAAGGGTAAGACGGTTATACTCAGGATAGACATCAATTCCCCCTTAGACCCTAAATCTGGGAGGATATTGGACGACCATCGGATAAGGAGCCATCTGGAAACTATAAGAGATCTAGATAAATCAAGATTAGTGATAATCGCTCATCAGAGTCGGCCGGGCAAGAACGATTTCACAACTTTAGAGGCACATGCTACTAGAATGACACAACTGCTTAATAAGAAAGTTGAGTATATCGATGGATTGTTTTCCAGCCATGTAAGAGATAGGATCAGGCACATGGGTATGGGAGAAAAATTACTGTTAGAGAACGCTAGGTTTTACTCAGAAGAGACTTATCTAAAAGGAGACCAAGATATGAGGAAACACAAGAACACCCATATCGTCCAGAAGTTGAGCTCCATGGCGGATTATTTCGTTCACGATGCTTTCGCAGCTGCTCATCGAGCCCAACCCACCCTCGTTGGTTTCACAGAGACCTTACCGAGCATGGCCGGGCGGGTCATGGAGAAAGAACTCAAAGATATGGGCAAGGCTTTCGAATCGGATCTAGGACCGAAGATAGCTATACTCGGCGGTATGAAAGCTGATGATTCCATCGAAGTCGCTAAGAACATGTTGGAAGACGAAGTCATGGATAAGATATTGATGACGGGTATTGCCGGTAACATCTTCCTGATGGCCGCCGGTTACGACTTGGGAGATGGGAATGAGAAATTCCTCAGAAGCGAACTAACAGATTATCAAGATATTGTAAAGGATGCAAGATCATTATTAGATAAGTGGGGAGAGAAGATAAAGATACCCAGCGACGTCGTAGCCAACGATGATGGAGAAAGAAAAGAGTTGGAATTAGATGATTTACCAACTAAAGACCCGATATTCGATATAGGTATAGATACAATAATCGATTACACGAAAGAGATAGACCAGGCTGAATTGATAGTGATGAACGGCCCAGCCGGTGCCTTCGAGATAGAAGAGTTCTCAATCGGCACGACAGAGTTGTTCAGAGCCGTAGCACATTCAGATGCTTTCAGCATTGTCGGAGGAGGTCACAGCACGGCTGTAGTCAAAAAGCTAGATATCGACGAAGAGATCGATCATATCTCCACGGGAGGCGGCTCGTGTATCAATTTCCTCGCAGGAAAACCTCTAGATGGCGTCGAAGCACTGATGAAGTCTAAGAAACGATACAGCCGGCACCATTGAAAATCTTTATTTATGGAAAGGTGTGTGAGGGGGAAGCAACCTAAAGCTTTGCAATAAAAAAAGAATAATTTGTAAAGCAAATTCGTAGGAATCCAAGATTCCAAAAAACGAGAAGAATTTACGAAGTAAATTCCACTGTAGGAGCAAAGCACTGCTTTGCGACTAATAGTAAATCGCAAAGCGATTTCCACTGTACGAGCCAAAATTCGTAGAATTTTGGCGAGTAGTGGGATTTTGCGAAGCAAAATGCCACTGTAGCTTAGCTCGGCTAAAGCGATGGTTTCGTA
>CAZFVW010000056.1:0-9722 GCA_964522285.1 uncultured Thermoplasmata archaeon
GATGATAGATCGTTACCCTGGCCCGGATCACGGTATCCCAGGACTCAGAAAGGTACTGGATAGACCTGAGAAACCGTTGGTGGGAACCATCGTCAAGCCCAAGATAGGGCTCCCGCCGAAGGAATTCTCAGAATATGTCTACGAAGCCGGTAAGGGCGGTTTGACCAATTCAAAGGACGATGAGACACTAGTGGACCAGGATTTCTGCCCCCTCGAAGACAGAGTGAACAAGGTCAGCGAGAAGCTGGATCTATTGGGGGAAGAGGGACACAAGATGATCCACGCCCACAATATCAGCACGAGTGCTCAAAGGATACTCGAAGCTGCGGATATAGCTCTGGAGAATGGAGCTAGACAGTTGATGGTGGATGTTCTAACATGTGGTTTTCCCGCTCTACAGGCACTAGCTGAAGATCCTTCTATCAAGGTCCCGATCCACGTGCACAGGGCCATGCACGCTGCGATCACGAAGGATCCGGTTCACGGGATATCCATGCCGGTGATAGCTAAGTTCGTTAGGATGGCCGGCGGTGATGCACTTCATATCGGTACCTACGGTACGGGTAAGATGCATGCCGACGTTTCTGACGAACTGAGATCCAAGGAAGCTCTCTTGGGAGACATGTACGATCTAGAACGGGTCATGCCTGTTTCCAGTGGGGGTCTGCATCCCGGACTTGTGGATAAGCTCATGGAGAAAAGCGGCAATGATGTTCAGATCCAGGCCGGCGGTGGAGTTTCCGGACACCCCGATGGAGTGAGAGCCGGTGCAGCAGCATTAAGTCAAGCTGTGGATGCATCCTTCGAAGGAATACCCCTAAAGAAGTATGCTGAAGATCATATCGAGCTGAAGAAAGCTCTGGAGAAGTGGATGTGATCACATGCAGGTAAAAGCTAAACGTATAGATATCGATTCTGGAGATTACATAGTTATCATGCATAAGCATGATGCGGAACGGTTGGGACTCAGGAGTCAAAGCAGGGTGAAAGTCGAGAAGAGCGGTAAAGCAAAAACAGCACTGGTCGAGGTCTCTGAAACGCTGATACAGGAAGGCGAGGTCGGACTTTTCAGAAAGATTTCCGAAAAGATCGACGCCAAAAGTGGAGACGAACTGACTTTGGTTCCCACCGGAAGACCGGAATCCATCGAACATATCAGAGAAAAATTGGAAGGTAAGAAACTGTCTACACACGCTATAAACGAGATCATACAAGATATCACGGAAGGCAGATTATCGGATATCGAACTTTCCGCTTACGTTTGTGGAGTGTATTCCAACGGGATGGAAACTCAGGAGATCAAAGATCTAATAATGGCCATGATCAACACGGGAGATATTATAGAATACGATAAAAAGCCGGTCTTCGACCACCACAGTGTAGGCGGGGTACCGGGTAACAAGATCACTCTGCTAGTGGTACCGATAGTGGCAGCGGCTGGAATGATGATCCCCAAGACCAGTTCTCGTGCGATATCAAGCGCAGGAGGGACGGCGGATATATTTGAAGTCCTCACTAACGTCACGTTGACAACACGGCAGATAAAAGAGATATCCGAGGATATCGGAGGTGTGATCGCTTGGGGAGGAGCCGTCAACCTAGCTCCCAGCGACGATATGATAATCAGAGCGGAATATCCTCTTCGTATAGATCCGTATCCACAGGTGATCGCTTCCGTACTTTCCAAGAAGAAGGCCGCCGGTGCGGAGTATCTCGTCATGGATATACCGGTAGGGCCAAACACGAAAGTAGAAACCATCGAAGAAGGCAGAAGATACGCTAGGGATTTCGTCAGCATCGGTGAGGAGATCGGTATCCAAGTTAGGTGTGCTCTGAGTTACGGCGGACAGCCGGTTGGCAACGCAGTGGGTCCGGCTGTAGAAGCGAAAGAAGCCCTCATGGCCCTTGAAGGTAAAGAAGTCCCTTCCAGTCTGCTGGAGAAATCTACATCCCTTGCAGGTATGGTCCTGGAACAGGGCGGTGTCCAAGAAGGTAAAGGTAAAGAAAAAGCCTGCAAGATCCTTGACAGTGGAAAAGCGCTTGACAAGATGAAAGAGATCATCGAGAGGCAGGGCGGTGACCCCAGTGTAGATTCTTCTGATGTAAAGGTCGGAGAACATACAGCAGAGGTGTTCGCCAAGGAAGACGGCTATGTTGGAAGTATCGATAACCACGATATAATCAGGATAGTACGAGCGGCGGGCGGTCCTCACCATAAAGGTGCGGGATTGATATTGAAGAAGAAAAAAGGAGACCAAGTCGATGAAGGTGAGGTGCTTTTCACGGTCCATGCGGAACACGATAAGAAACTGGAGGATGCGGTAAAGTTAGCAAATCACCTCAGGCCGTTCCATATCGAAGGTATGATACTAGAAACACATCCAAGTTATACTACTCTTTAAGATCATTTACTGTAGTGCCTGATCCTTACAGCACCACCACTGTCCGAGACTTTCATCTCGGGCCCCGACATAACAGCCGGCCCTACACCTCTTAGATCCCCATCATGAACCACGATACACTCATCTTCCGGCCGGATACCGTTATCGGCATCTTTCACGCCTACAGCGAAAACAGTGCCTTTGGGAACAAAGTCATCTATCTCGACCAGGTTGATCTTCTGTTCTTTTAGTATCGAAGCACCTTCTATAGTGAGCGATATCAGACCTCTCTCCGCTACTATCATGCCCCTCTGCCCCTCGTCGCCGAAGATCTTGTAGTATGGATAACGGCCCTTGATAACCGCTCCATCGGTGAGTGCTTTCCCACCCTTTCCGAACTGGAACTCCGAGAATTTTGTCAAGTTTTCGTTCAAGAATCCTTTTACGTGACCCAAATTCTCACCGGCTAGTTCTCTGACCGCTTGAGATAGTCGTTTTAGAGACCCTTTATCAGTAGGATGGTCTCCATCAGTTGTATCTATATGATCGATGTTCTCGGGTATATTGCTTTCAACGAAATTCATATCTGAAGGAAGGTGTGAAATCATCGAGTTGTATCCTCCTTTCTCTAAGATGGTGCTTAAACCCGATAAGATAACTTCTCTTTCCTCTTCGAACCATTCCGAAGTCACAGGGATATCGTAATTCTGGGCGGGGTAGAACTGTTCTAGTTCTCTCGGTACTGCTCCCATGGGCGAGGTGAGTATGACTTCGTGGATGTTCGTCCAGTCACCTGCTTGTACCGCATCCCTGAACCTTTTGTGAGATCTCGATAGGAAATACGGTTTTCTTGCCGAGCATGGGAGTAGAAGAAGAACGTCTCTTTTCGGAGGGATGTATCTTTCTTCCACTCTTCTCTGGAACCTGACGATGTCCGGTCTTTTGAGTCCCTCTCTTGTGGTTACCTTTATGTCGCCGCCGGTAACGGGAACTCCAGTAGAGAAAATTCCATAATCTTCATCGGCGAACCTCAGCACTTCGACCATCCACGGTTCTGGTCTGATCCTGGTTTCAACGAGTTCTCTTATACACCCCTTCTCGATGGCCTTCCGTACATCCTTTATCTCACGCTGGAGGGCGATATTGTTTCCTTCACCACTTCCTTTTTGATCCATCCAGTCGTTCACAGATATATCTCTGGCTGATAGGTATTCACAGAAAGCTGAATCGAAAAGATCTACACCAAGGTAAGTGAAAAGTGCGACGTTTCTAGGATGGGCGATACCCGGAAGATAGATGAGTTTGTTGTAAGGTATCTTTCTTCTGATCTCGGTTATCCTGTTATAGAGATCTTTACTTCGAGACAACAGCTTCGGAGCGTTACCTATGACGTATAGCTCAGCTTCTGGATCCGGCTCCTGATCGAATAAAACCTGGACTTTTTTGTCTCCTCCTTTTTCATCTATCATCACACCTTCAGAGTGGAAAGGATAGGAGAAAGTACTCGGGATCGTTTTGTCTTCTAGTTCTTCAAAAAAGGTATCCGCTAGGGTGAACGTACCGTCATCCACAGATATCGTGACTTCCGCGTCATCCGGAGATTTCATCCCCTCTCCGGAAAGGAATAAGACATTAGGTGTTTCTACCTCTTCTTCGTCTAACTCGATCTTTCCTTTCTTCGCAAGTCCCCATCGCGATTCGATCTCTATCATCTATTTCAATTTCTCCTATGGATGTATGTGATAAAAACGTTGTTCACCCTCGAGGCCGTAATAAATTAAAAAAGATTAAAGGGGTTTGGTTGAAATCAGGATTTACTTCTTCATTATCTTCATCCAGCCGCCTGATTCGTAGACCGCTAGATCTCTCTCCTGCATCTTTTCCTTGAATTCGTCCCAATCGACGGTTTCCAGTCTCGGGTTATTACCCTTCGTAAACTGTATACCTTCTGTTCCTTTCACCATGCCGGGTTTCAAGCCTTTATTTTCAGCTATCTCCTGAGCTTTATCAAGACTTATCTTTTCCATACTCATATTTTTGCCTCCGTTTGATTTTTGGTCGGACTCACCGACTCCAGAAGGAAAACATACTATTAATATAAATAACTTTCGCTAAATTCCAGTGATTATTTGGGGAAATCGGGGAAAAAATCACCTTCAACAGCACCCAGATATAAGAAAAATGTCAGACGACATCTACCGTCTTGCTGTGAAAAGATTTTTAACCGACCCTAACCGATGTTGCATACATGAAGATAGTTCCTGATACTAGCGTGATAATCGATGGAAGGGTCACGACCATAATAAAAAGCGGAAGGTTCGAGGAGAACGAGATAATAATCTCAGAAGCGGCTCTCTCGGAACTGGAGGCTCAGGCTAACCAGGGCCAGGAGACCGGGATGAGCGGTTTGGACGAGATCCAGAACCTGAAAGAAATGGCCGACCACGGCGAGATAGAACTGAGCTTTAGAGGTGAACGCCCATCGCTGGAACAGGTAAAACTCTCGTCCGGCGGCGAGATAGACCACATTATACGCGAACTGGCTAAAGAAGAAGAGGCGGTACTTCTGACCAGCGATATAGTACAAGCAGAGATCGCTAAAGCCAAAGGTATCACGGTCGAGTATCTAGAACCTGTTTATCACGGCGAGGGGGAAGGTATCGAGATATGGGACTACTTCGAAAAGGATCACATGTCCGTTCATATCCGAACAGGTATCAAACCCAGAGCTAAGATCGGCATCCCTGGCAAAGTGTCTTATGAAACGATAAGAGATGAAGTCAGCAGTGAAAAAGATCTCCGGCGCATAGCGCACCAGATAATCGAGGGCGCTAAAAGATCATCCGAGGGATTCATAGAGATGGATAAAGGCGGAGCGACCATAGTCCAGTTAGAGGATCTAAGGGTCGTGATATCCAGACCTCCGTTTTCAGACGCCTTCGAGATAACTGCGGTTCGACCGGTCGCCAAAGTAACAATCGACGATTACGATATATCAGATGAGTTGAAAGAAAGATTATCCGAAAAACAGAGGGGAGTCCTTCTGGCAGGTTCACCGGGAGCGGGTAAGAGCACCCTTGCACAGGCAATAGCCGAGTACCTGGTGAAGAAAGATTTTATCGTGAAGACCATGGAAGAACCTAGAGACCTGCAGGTGGCGGACGAGATAACACAGTACACATCCCTGGACGGAGATATATCAGAAACTGCAGACGTGCTCCTACTTGTGAGACCCGATTACACCATATACGACGAAGTCAGGAAGACACCGCACTTCAAGGTCTTCGCTGACATGAGATTAGCCGGTGTCGGCATGATAGGTGTTACACACGCCAACAGAGCTATCGATGCCCTGCAGCGGTTGATAGGTAGAGTGGAACTAGGCATGGTCCCACAGGTCGTCGATACGGTGGTGTTCGTAGATGAAGCATCCATCGGAAAAGTTTACGATATCAATTATACCGTGAAGGTCCCGGCAGGTATGATGGAACAAGATCTAGCGAGGCCGGTCATCGAGGTGAGAGATTTTGGAACAGGCGAACCGGAATACGAGATATACAGCTTCGGAGAACAGGTGGTTGTCATGCCGATAGAAGCCGGTGCAGGCGCATCATCGAGCCCGGTCTGGTATTACGCTGAGAGGGAGATCGAAGATCAGTTGAGCGGATATGTGAGAGGTCCTGTAGATGTGGAAGTGACCTCGCCTGATTCTATAAAGGTATATGTGAGAGACGACCAGATACCGGCTATACTAGGCAAGGGCGGTAAAAGGATCAAACAGATAGAAGAAGATATGGGTCTCAATATAAACGTTAATTCTCTGGGTGAAAGAGGGGGAGCCGGTAAGCAGAAAGCTACTAGACAGCCCCGGGAGAGCGTGGACGTTTATGAAGAAAAAGGTAAGGTGACTATTTCAGCGGGAACACATAGATCTGGAGATAAAGTGGATGTGTTCGCTGGACGGGATTTCCTATTCAACGCCACGGTAGGCGGAGATGGGACCATAAGCATACGAAAAAATACCGAGGCCGCTAAAAGTCTTTTAAAGAAATTCAGAAAGGGTAAGGATATAAAGATATCTTAGTGATCACCTTTTTACTTTCTGAACCATATATTTCAGTTTAGGGAGTATCAATTTTTCCATACCCATCTTGATACCCTCTTCAGAGCACGGCATGGAAAAAACCAACTGTCGGTCGTTGATACCGGCTACCGCCCTGCAGAGTATCGCTGAAGGACCTATATCTTGATAGCTCAACGAGCGGAACAGTTCTCCGAAACCGTGCAGCTCGGTATCTATGATATCTTTCACAGCGTCGGGTGTTATGGCCTTTCTGCCTATCCCCGTACCACCGCTTAGGATGTATACTTCCGCATCCTGAGTGGACAATTCGTCCTTGATCGCTTTTATATCGTCATCCACTACCGCGTAAGATACTATCTCGTGCCCCTCTTTATTCAACATCTTCTTGATCAGTTTTCCAGAAGTATCGTTCCCTTCCTTCTTGTCATCACCGACGGTTATTATCTTGCATAGGATACTATCCAGATTGTCTTTTTCATCCATATATATCATCATGACTTCTTGATCAGATCTTTTTTACCCTCTTCTGTAGTTTCCTCTTTCCAGATAGGTACCCTCTCTTTCACCCGGTCTATACAGTATTCACAGGCCTGGAAGGCAGCTGTACGATGAACGGCCGAGACTACCACATAAAGGACGTCTTCTCCGATATCGAAAAAACCGTACCTTTGGATGATGGTTATATCATTAACGTCGAAGTTCAAAAGGGCTTCTTCCCGCACCTTTTTCAACTCCTGAAGGGTGATATCTTCGTACTTTTCCAGCTCCAATTTAGTGATGGATTTGCCTCTGTTGAATCCCCTTACAACGGAATTCAATATGACGATCGCTCCATCTTCTTCAGCCAATATCTCGTCCTTCAAGTCGTCTAATGACAACTTATCCTCGGTCAACATTATTCTTCCCATTATCCGCACCTTTTTGTTCCTTATTCGAGCTGGTTTCTATAAGTTTCCCCTTAGATATGAATATGGTCTAAAGTACCTTACTTCCAGGAGATACTTTTCGGTCCACACCAACTTTGCCCTTGCTGTCCCTCAGCAGTGTAGCATGTTCTCCTTTCACCAGGGCTGCGGCTAGTCCTTCACCTTCTATATCTTCATCTATAGTGTGATCTCTCTTAGCCTTGAATACACCATCTTCGATCTTTCCGACGACAAATTCATGATCTTGGAAATCGCTGAAAGAGATCTGATCCGCTCCTTTGGTCGTACCCTGGATCTGGTCTCCCACATCTCCTTCAGGTTGGAGCAGTGAAACTATATCATCGTCCTGTGCCGCCAGCATCATCCCCTCGGATTTCACACCTCTAAGTTTAGCCGGTTCGAGGTTTGTGACTACGACTATCTTCTTTCCTTCCATCTCTTCCTTCTCGTAGTACGGCTTCAGTCCGGCTACCAGCGTTCTCTGTTCATCTCCCAGATCGACTCTAGTGATGTAGAGCTTGTCCGCATTGGGGTGCTCTTGAACTTCAGATATCTTTCCTACTCTCAGGTCTAATCTTTCCATAGGTTTCATCTCCTCTTCTTCTTTTTTGATCTCTTCTAGGTCTATGTTCTTGTAAAGGGGTTCTGGTTTTTTTAATTCGAAACCGGTTTTTAGTTCTCCATTCGCTTTTTCCCAAGATACTTCGTGGATATCTCCATCCTCACCGATCATCTCGCGGAGTTCCGAAGTGCTGTAAGGCAGGTAAGGCGCTCCTGCGATGGATAACGCTTTCACGATCCTGAGCGAGATGTTAAGGATGGTGCCGCATCTCTTTTCATCTTCTTTATACACGCTCCAGGGTTCCATGTCGTTGAAGTACCTGTTCCCTTCTCGGGATAGCTGTAATAGTACTTTTAAACCGTCCTTGAAACGTCTATCCGCTATGCATCTTCCAACTTCTTCCACCTTCTCATCTATGATATCTATGATGTCCTCGTCCCTCTCTTCAAGCTCTCCAGCTTCCGGGATCTCTCCGAACTTGGAATGGGTGAATGAAAGTACCCTGTGGATGAAGTTGCCTAGATTTCCCACTAACTCCGTATTGTTCTTCTCGGCGAAATCTTCCATGGAGAAGTTCGTGTCCTTCAACTCCGGCATTATCATGGTGATGTAGTACCGGATGGCGTCGGCGTCGAACTGTTCTAGTAGGTCTGGGAGCGAGACTATGCGTCCACGGCTGGTGGAGAACTGCTCCCCTTCTAATCTCATGTATTGATTAGCGGGGACGTCGCAGGGGAGATTGAGTTCTTCGTCGTAGCCCATCAACATCGCCGGCCAGATTATCGTGTGGAACGGGATGTTGTCTTTAGCTAAGAAATAGTAATGTTCGCAGTCCGGGTCTTTCCAGAAATCCTCCCAGCTGTTCCCGGTGTTCTCCGACCACAATATGGCAGTAGATAGATATCCGATGACGGCTTCGAACCATACGTAGATCTTCTTATCTTCGTAACCCTCAACGGGAACCGATATACCCCATTCCATGTCCCTAGATATCGGTCGGTCTTCTAACCCTCTATCCAACCAGCTTTTAGTGAAGTTTAGAACGTGGTTCTTCCAGTAGTCCTTATCTGAGAGATAATCTTCCAGCGCTTCCTGGAAAGCGGATAACTTGAGGAAGAAATGTTCGCTCTCTTTCAGGCCCGGTTCTCCACCGCAGAACATACATCTCGGTTCGATTAGATCTTCCGGGTCCAGCAATAGTCCACATTCGTCACACTGGTCCCCCTTGACGTCTTCCTGACCGCAGTTGGGACACGTGCCTATGACGTACCTGTCGGGAAGGAACTTTTCGCAGTGCGGGCAGTAGAATGTTTCCATGGTATCTCTGTAGATGTATCCTTTCTCGTGAAGTGTGCTGAAGATGTCTCTTGCGACCCTCTTATGGGTCGGGTTCATGGTGTATGTGAAAAGAGTGAATTCTATCCCAAGGTCTTCGATGGCTTTGCTGTTTATGTTGTGATACTTCTCCGCAACACCTTTCGGTGAAAGCCCTTCTTTCTCAGCAGTGACCGTGACCGGCGTACCGTGTTGATCCGATCCAGAGACCATCAGCACGTCGTTCCCCGCTAATTCGTGATATTTCTTGAATATATCTGGAGGTAGATAACATCCACCGACCTGGCCTATGTGTATCGGACCGTTTGCGTAGGGCCATGCGACACCTATCAATATCCGCTTCATGCTAATACGAAATATGAGGTTGAATATAAATTCAATGATTGTGCTGCGGTTTTCTACTTCTTCTCTCTAGAAGTGACGAACACGTTCTG
>CAZFVW010000057.1:0-5514 GCA_964522285.1 uncultured Thermoplasmata archaeon
GGCAGCCTACGAGCAGTTGGAACAGGTCGCCGAGGAAGCTGGCGTTCCCGTCTACGGGTCCAGCGATGCGAAGAGAGCACCTAAAGTGGTGAGAGAGGGTTTGAAAGAATTCGATGATTACGACGTTGTTATAATAGATACTTCTGGAAGGCACTCCCTGGAAAAAGATCTGATCAAGGAGATAAAGAGGATAGAGAAGATAGCAGACCCGGATGAAGTCTTCCTCACCATCGATGCATCGGTAGGCCAACAGGCCGGACCACAGGCCAAGGCATTCCACGATGCCGTCGGTGTCACAAAGACTATAATCACGAAACTAGACGGCAGCGCTAAAGGAGGAGGTGCCCTTAGTGCTGTTTCCGAAACCGATGCTCCGGTTATATTCGTGGGTACCGGTGAAAGGATAAAAGATCTGGAGAGGTTCGATCCGAAACGGTTCATATCGCGATTGTTGGGCATGGGTGACTTGGAGGGATTGTTGGAAAAAGCTGAAGAGGTCATGGACGAAGAGAAAGCGGAAGAGACCACCAAGAAGATGCTATCCGGTGAATTCGACCTGAAGGATATGTACGAACAGATGGAGATGCTCGCTGGGTTCGGTCCTCTGCAGAAAGTTATGGATATGCTGCCTTTCGGAGGTAACCAGATCTCAGACGAAGAGATGATGGCCACCCAGCACAAACTCAAGAACTTCAGGATAATGATGGACAGCATGACCGAGGAGGAGATGGAGAACCCAAGTCTGCTCAAGAGTGATAGGATCCACAGGATAGCCCAGGGCAGCGGCAGATCTACAAAGGATGTTAGGCAGCTTTTATCTCATTACAAGAAAGCCAAGAAGGCGATAAGAGGTATAACCGGTAACCGTAAGATGAGAAAACAGATAATGAAACAGTTAGAATCGGGTAAGATGAACTTCTAATATAGTGATCTAGGGGAAAATTGGTTGAGATAACATGAGTGATGAATTGATTCTAGAGAAGATTGAATCTTCAGATAAGGAAGAGGTCGAAGATTTGACCAAAGATATCTGGGAAGGGCACGACTACGTTCCGAATGTCTTCGACAAGTGGGTGGAAGAAGGTGGTTTCTACAAAGGTATATTGAAAGGTAAGATAATAGCCATCGATAAATACACATGGCTGGAGGATGATGTTATCTGGTTGGAGGGTTTGAGGGTTCATCCAGAATATCAAGGCATGGGGTACGGACGGGAGATGCTGGATAGATTCATGGATATCGTAGAAGAGTTGGACCATAGAAAAGAGAAGTTCATGACCGCTGCGACCAAAGATGAGGTCAAACACATGGCAAAGGAGAGCGGATTCCACCTGGTCCAGAGCTACTATTATCTGTATATGGAAGAGGAAGATATCGAAGGGTATGTACCGGAAGATCCCGGTATCCCTCATGAGGTTCAGAAGGCAGTTTCGTCTAAAAAAATATGGGATCTCGTTAGATCATCCGAAGAATATGCGACGAACAAAGGGCAATACATCGCTAACTGGATCGCTCACGATATGAGTGAGGGTCTAGTGAAAGAAGAAGTGGAAGATGAGAACTGTTTCGTAGTGAAGGAGAACGGAGAGATATCGGGCGTGATATTCTTTCACTTCGATGAATACAGAAAGATATTGAGTATCCCATTCGCCGCGGGTGATGAAGAAAGCGTGATTTCTCTGATCAGATTTGGGATGAAAAAAGCTGTGGAAAAAAATGCTTCTAGTTACACCATCAAGACCGCGTCTGAGAAGATAAAAAGCTGCGCTGAGAAAGTGGGTATGGATATGGCTGACTTTGAAAAATCACTTCTCTTTGAAAAATGAGTGGATCAATGGTCATTTTTTTTATCTAATTCGTCTAAGATAGATTCGATATCTGCCTGGGCTTCGTCGATGGTTCTGTTTGTATCTATTATATGCCAATCATCGATAAGTTCTAGGGCTTTCTTTCTGACTTTTTCTAGATCTGACCTGTTCTCGAACATCTCTAGATCATCTCTTTTCTGCAGTCTTTTCAGAGATTCTGAGGGCTTCACGTCCAGGAAGAACATGTAATCTGTAGTCGGTAGAAGTCCGGAGAAAAAATCGTATGCCGTTTTCGCAAGGGGGAACGGTAGGTAAGCCACCCCACAAAGATATCTGACGAATATGACCGTATCAGCCTCCCCATAGTGTTTATCTATAGAGCGTAGGATGTCCAGGGTGTAATATGTGGACGCTTTGATCTTCTCTTTTCTACCTTGTTTCAGCAAAGATCTTTTCGCCTTTTTTCCATATCTGTTGTCCGTAGAAGGGTGAGAACGGATTATTACATCCTCTCCCAACGTTTCGTATCTCTCCTTTATAAGTTCAGCGTGCGTGTCTTTACCGGCTGCGTCCAATCCGTCCAAGACTATGAACCGCATTATCCTATAAAAATACTAAGAGATAATAAAGTATTGCGGCTGTTAGGGAGGTGGATAAGTTATCCAGGCCGTTCGGAGTGAGTATCTCGGCTACAGTGGCGGCCAGGGCTACAGCGGGGACGACCAATAGAAAATTTGGTGGGTAGAACTGGTAGTACCAGGATGAAACGGATATGATAAGAGCCGTGAATACGAACATCGAAACGGAGCCGGCTATTGTTTTATCGTCTTTGATGAGACTGAATTCGAACGCCCCGTATCTTTTTCCTATCAGTGAAGCGAAACCGTCACCGAAGGACATAGCTGCGATACCGACGGCTATTATGATCGGGGTTTGAAAGAAAAAGTATGCTAGAAGGGTCCAGGATACTGCGTAGTAAACCAGGCCTAAACCGTGTCCATCAGAAGACGTTTTACTCTGGATATTGAATGGTGAATAGGGGCTTACCATGAAAGTTATCAATATGAACGGTGCCGCTGCTAGGAAGGCCATGACCCATCTTGTCTCGAAAAGGGGCAGTATAAATATGATATTACCCACACCTATGTGCAGTATCTTTCTGCTCACGAACCTGCTTTCTATAGGTGCTTTTTCCGAGAAAATGAACAGTAGTGCCACGTAGAGATAAACTGCGGCCAGTCCTAAAATATCTCCTGACACCATAAGATGAGATATAAATGCAGATATAAAAGATTAAGTAATGTTAGGTATATCAAAAGCGTGATGAACGTCGAGATAATCGGGGTAGAGGAAGACCGAAAAGATGTGTTGGGAAGGCTGTTACAACTTTATGAATACGAATTCAGCGTTTTCAATGAAACGGATGTGAATGAAGATGGGATATTTGAATATGAACATTTCGATAAGTATTGGGAGAAAGAGAACCGGCATCCTTTCCTGTTCAGATACGAAGGAAATATCATAGGTTTTGCGCTGGTTAGGACGAACTTGCCATCAAAGCTATTCGACGATGATAAAGTCAACGAGATAGCGGAATTCTTCATCATGAAAAGATACAGGAGGAAGGGACTCGGGAAGAACGCCGCCTTCAAAATATTCGATGAATTTCCGGGCAAGTGGGAGATCTGGCAGCTCGAGAAGAATATCGCATCGAAGAAGTTCTGGCGGTCGATATTGGGTGAATATAACGACGGTCAATGGCACGAGAGATGGGGCGATAAGGGTCCCATCCAGTATTTCGATAATTCAGAGTAGATCTGGTTTTGTGAGGGTTAGAAATATGGATGGAAGTTGTCGGGATATTTTGGTTATATTCGACTTAGATGGAACACTTTTCGAAACCGGTTCTAGTGTTATCCCTGCTGTGAACGATTCACTCAGAGATATCGGTATGGAAACCATGGACAGCGAGGATATCCTTTTTCTGTTAGGTGAGAGAACACCGGTATTCTGTGAAAAGGTGGTTGGTGGACGAGGTGACAAGTATGAAGAATTCAGAGAGAAGCTCTGGTACTACGAACACAAGTATATCGGTGAGAAAGGTAGGCTGTTCGATGGTACCGAAGATATGCTGGGAGATTTGAAAGGGAAGGGATTCGAACTGGCCGTATGCAGCAACGGTAGCCAGGAATATATCGATTACGTTCTAGAAACGACTGGTATCGGCGGACATTTCGGTGAGAAAGTAAGTGCTAGCAAGATGGAAAGTAAGGAGGAGGCTATAGAGAGATTGATAGATAAAAGTGAAAACAAAACAGCGGTTATGGTCGGCGACAAAGATCACGATTTTTCAGCTGCTGAAGATGTTGGTATACCCAGTATCGGAGTGAGTTACGGTTATGGCTATGAGGAAGAGATGGATAATGCAGATTTCGTTGCAGACAGTCCTTCCGAGATCGTGGAACACGTTCTGAAAGTGGAGATCTTCGGGCGAGTTGAAGATGAGATCGGAGATACTCCTTGGGTGATCGGTATCAACGGAGTGGACAACTCCGGTAAAACAGTGTTTTCGAGAGATCTGGAAAGATATCTACAGAGTAGAGGTCATGATACTCAACTCATTGAATTGGACGATTTTCATAATGAGAAGCAAAAAAGGAGAGATGGCGAGGACGAAATACAAGCGTATTGGGACGATGCCTTCGACCGGGATAGGTTGGAAAGGGAGGTATTGAAGCCCATCCGCGATGACGGAGAACTGGATGCGGAACTCGAACTTCTTAACTTGGAGAGCGATGAATACTCCGTCAAAAAGAGATACAAAGTAGATAGAGATACAGTTGTGATACTCGAGGGGACCTTGCTTTTCAGGGAGCCAATTGATAAATACATCGACCACAGGATCTTCTTGGATATCGATCTCTCTAAAGTGTTGGAAAGAGCTAAGTTGAGAGATGAAGAGCGGTTCGATGAGGATACTTTAGAGAGATACAAAAGGAAATACATACCCATCCAGAAAAAATATTTACGGGAGTGCGAGCCGTTAGAGAAAGCAGATCTAGTGATTGATAATAAGGACTTTAAAGAACCGAAGCTGATAGATTGACCCTTGATCTATTCCTCTTTCTTGGATTCTTTGATCCTTTCCATCAACATTATTATGATGAACACTAGAAGGACGATAACCACCATCATGACTAAGATTATCGAAGAGGAATTCGAATCGAGTGGGCACGCCGCTTGAAACGGTTGGATTTGATCTAGCATATATTAACGCCTGTTAAAGATAGCTTTTCAGTATTATTAATAGTTTCTTGGGGAGGACTCACTCAAATATGATTCTAAGTGTTGCAGATGGATATAAATCAAGGATGGTTTATATAATCTATTTGATTCGTTGAGTCGGATAGGAATCAACCTTTAAAATTCAAAATCTCATGATCTAGAAGAAATCATCGCAGTAGGTATGTATAGGCATAAAAAGTAGAAGATGATGGAAACAATTGATAATATCAACGAGATGTATGGTGGTAAAAATAAGTCTATCGAAGAAGTAAGAAAGAGCTTGTCAAAGATAGATGAATCCATGTCTGATTACATAATCTCAGAACGGGGATGATATGCTTTTATAAACAAATTGTATTTAAGAAAGATTTACTCTTAATAAAATAAGATGGTACCTCGCCCGCCCGGTAACGGCCCACCG
>CAZFVW010000057.1:5524-9711 GCA_964522285.1 uncultured Thermoplasmata archaeon
GATGGTAATTATGACTGAAAGTGAAGTTATCAAAGAGGGGATGGATAGTCTGATTAGAGCTGGTTATTATAAAGATAAGAATAACCTTCAGAATGAAGCTTTCAGAACATTATTAGAGGTCAGACCAGAATTGAGGACTGAAGTAGCGATAGAGCTGTACAAATCTAAAAAAGTATCTTTGAGCAGGGCAGCTGAAATCGCGGGAGTATCACTAGAGGGCATGAAAACTATCTTGAAATCAAGGAATATAAAAATCGATGTTGAACCTCCTTCAGAAGGTGAACTAGAAGAAGGGGTTGAATTTATCCTTGGTTGAGTTCGTAGTATTGGACTCGGATATTTCATCCGCTTTCGCAAAAATAGATAAATTGGAGGGATTGAAAGAACTTTTTTCTAAGCATGAATTGAAGATCACTCCCGAGATCTACCAAGAACTAGCGGTAGCATTGGATTATGGATACCATTTCCCTTACTTATGTGGAAAGATCAGTCTTTATAATATTTTTTAATTTGATAAATTATTGTGATTTTCAAGCAAATTAATATGCTTAAAGATAGAGAAATATTTGGAATAATCCCTTTATCACCTATTTCTTTTCCTCCAAAAGCATATATTGTTGAATCTCTAGTTATGACCCAAACTCTGTTTTTTCCTCCGATTTCCACACTATATGGTATAGAGGGAAATTCATAGGTCCATTTTACAGTTCCGTCTTGATTTAAACAAATCATTTCTTTATTATTTTTTTGTATAATATACAGCCTACCTTCTGAGTCTACAGCACTTACTTTAGTTACATCTCCTTTTTCTAAATTATACTCCTTCTTTAATATGCCTTCTTCAGATATTTGAAGGACTCTACCATCTGAGGTAGATACATAAATGGATCCATCCGCACCGATTGCAGAAGGGAATATCTCATTTTTTTCCGAAGTATATGTCCATAGAATATTTTTATCACGATCCAAAGCTTGGATTTCACTATTATTAGCAGAAGTGATATAGAGTGTCCCGTCATCTCCAATTGTACCTAAAATCCCTTTCTCATAAGTCCATATCATCTCACCATTATTTCTTATAGAATATATAGTATAATTAATAATATCATTAAAATATATAGTGCCATCTGTTCCTTGAAATACATGGTAAATATTTGGTGTTCCGATATTAACTTTCCACCTCAAATCACCATCTGCATTTAGAGAATATAAATTACCATCGAAATCTGCAAAAAATATATTTCCATTATCTCCTACGAGAGCTCTAGTCGAAATAACACCTTCAGAGTAAGGAATCTCGGTTGTAGAATAACTCCATTTTAGTGTCCCATCTGGGTTAAATGCATATAGCTTCCCATTAGAAGAGCCGACGTAAATAGTCCCATCATCCCCTATCGTAGGAGACCCATAATCGATACTTCCTGTATTATAATTCCATTTGATAGTTCCATTGGGATAAATAGCATAGAATGTATCATTTTGTCCTTTTGTACCGATATATATTATACCGTCACTGTCTATAACTGGAAATGTGTTATGACTCAGGTCAGGTTGCCCGATCGTAAGATTCCACATCATAGTCCCGTCTACATTTTCTGTATCATACGAACATAAACGAGTTTTTCGATTTTCATTAGTAGAGGTAGCCCATATTTGTTCAGAGTCAATAGTGGGACTTTTTTGACTAGATACCGAAATAATTTGGGATGAGTAAACTAATAATGATATTAGTATCACCGCCATAGCCAAACTCTTTTTGTTCGTTTTTTCCACCTCGTTTGTCATTATATAATATATGATAATTCATAAACGTTTCCAATGAATTACATATTACAATGAGTATGTTTTGGATTCAGTATATAATTTAAATCATATCTAGAAAAATCTCTATAATTATCTAACCATCTGTTACATGCTCTTATATCATGTTTCATAAGGCATTTTTTACAATTTTTCCAACATTTACTCTTAATACCACTACCAATCCAATAATCTACTTTATAGTCTCTACACAAGTAATCATGACATACACAATGAGACCAAGCCCAAGAATAACCACCAATACTCCCCCAAATACCAATATGTCTTAGCCTACCTGTTACTATATGCTCTTCTTGGGTATCCTCCTGTGCCCCTTCTATACCAATACCTATTTACAACATTTTCATTCTCACGGACTAAAATTTTTTAAATAAATTCCAGAAGATCATACCATTGGAGGCACAAAATAAAATGATAAATCCAGATAGAAAAGAGCAAAACATATCAAACCAGATCGTTTCAAAGGAAATTCCAAAGATAATAACTAAGATAGACCAAAGGAGTTGACTAAAACCCATATCGAATTGAGGCCTGTCTATGTGTATTAAAAAAATAAAGCTCATTGGTATAAATGATAATCCCCAAAAAATAAAACTAATGGACCTCCAAACCCCAGAAAATGAGATAATATATCCCATTTCAATTCCTTCTGGATCTATAAAATAAGAAACTGAAAGTATGATAAAAAAAGCAAAAGTAAAGGATAGGATCACACCAGCGTAAATTGATATATTTTTCATGGTGTCCTCATAATTGTGACGAAAAAAATATATATTAAAATAAAATATTATCTGTGATATATAAATGAAAAAGAGTATAGAGTAAAAGAGATAAATGAGTAAAGGGTTCTTGAATCCTGAAGTTATGGCTATGTAGAATAGAAAAAAGAAAATAGGGATCAGAAAAAAACTCGCGATAACCATGGGTAAATAATTTTTGAATATCGATTTACCTAGACTTTTCGAATCTATTGATGGTTCCTTTTCTTTATTGAAAAACCATTTTTTCTTTCTATAAAATGAAAAAACAATAATTAAGGTTATAATTACCTGGGCGGAAAATGCCTCAATTTTATACATGTTCGGCGATTCTGGATATTTAGTGTAATCATCAGTTATAATATCATCTTTTAGATAAAGTGTTTGAAATACATCGTCTTCTACATTTTTCCCACTATAAAAGGAGAAATATACTGTTTCTGAATTAAACATATCTGCGATATCATAACCTAATTTATTAAGTTCCGACCGTTTTATTTTCTCGTATACTTCAAAAGATATACCTGTTCTCTTAAACTCTTGTGGATTAACCGTTCTTTTCGAAAATACCGTGATATCGAAAGAATAGATATTTTCTGTAATATTATTAATCCGAATCGGACAAAATAATTTATCGGTAACGAATTCATAAACTATCGGTTCAGTTCTAAGATCTTCTCCTTCGATGTTGATTATATCTATAACATAATACGATATCCCTCTATCTAGATAACTATTTACTGCTTCCTTTGTTTTGTTTTTAACTTTCCACTCTTCTACCCCCATGTAACTCATTTTTTTATTTACCAATTGAACAAAAGAGGTAAAATTCTCTATCTTGGCGACCGTTGAGTTTTTTGAATTTATAACCCGATTACTTAATAATTTTTCATCTTCTCTTTTTTTGTCAGTTTCTTCTGTAAAAAGATTAGGCAGACCCGTTCCTTTTGGACTAAAGGTTAAACTTTCTGCCCTATTTTCCACTCTATCAAAAATTTGTTGGTCAGTAAAA
The DNA here is from genome assembly GCA_964522285.1 of uncultured Thermoplasmata archaeon. Lineage (GTDB taxonomy): Archaea > Thermoplasmatota > Thermoplasmata > Halarchaeoplasmatales > Halarchaeoplasmataceae > CAZFVW01. The sequence continues at coordinate 9,116 of CAZFVW010000057.1, forward strand.
TCTATTGAGGGGTGAGAAGGTAAAGGTGCAACTCTTATAGCAAAATTATCTTCTGATACCTCTGAAACAGACAACCCACTGCTTATTATCAACTTTTCATGTGTACCATTCCAAGCTATAATGATATCGTGTTGAACATTCTTAACATTAGGTTCATCATCGGGCTGTATTAAACCACAAGTTCCCGAAGAGAGTTGAGGTGATATTATCAATATCCAAATTGTTATTATCAATACACAGATTTTGATTAATATCGACCGACTATTTAATGTCATATATTTACCTCTATACCAATATATAATAACACTTCATTTTTCAGAAGAATACAGCGGCTTCCGGCATACATCTCCATTGGCATTCAAAGATGCACATGCCAAACCCTCTGTATGCAGGTTCAACCCAACCTCTAAGCCCCCAAGCAGCTATTGAGAGCTTAAGACTACCCTCAAAATGTCTAACACAACATTCTATACAGGACCTCAAACCTTTAACGGTTCCACGTAGGTAGCGATTGTTACAGTATATTTCATCACAATCATAAATTTTACCACTCGGATCCCTGTGATTCGTAGGATTGTTCCCAACATAAGCGTACC
>CAZFVW010000058.1:0-9578 GCA_964522285.1 uncultured Thermoplasmata archaeon
CTTCCTCGACTTCCTCTTCTTCCTCGACTTCCTCTTCTTCATCCTCTTCGAAGATAGCCCCACAACCAGGGCATTCAGTATCATCCTCATCAACTTCGGCACCGCATATAGGACATTCGAAAGTGACAGCCTCTTCTACTTCTTCCACCTGTGCTTCCTCTCCACCCACTCTCTTTATCTCATCCAGCATCTCGTCCTCTTCTAGGTCTTCCTCGACCATCTTCATAACACCCTCTACAGATCCTTCTGATGTTTCAGAGGATTCAACTTCATCGATCTCATCAGTATCGAAAAGATCTAGATCCACTCCGCACACTGGGCATTTATCCGATTCCCCCGGTATCTCCGAGTCACATACAGGACAGATTACTTGAGATTCTTCAGACAATTTGGACACCTCGTCGTCGAACAAAATAATTAGCTATCTATTTAGTTTTTTACATGAAATACATATCGAACTCTATCCAAAATGTTTTAAATATGTACATATCATGGATTATCGATGACCCTCATAGAAAGTTGTGAAGAAGGTGTCCCTGAATACGTTAAACGGGGGGCGGAAAATGAACCCGTTTCCGCTGAAAAATTGGCTAAACTCATAGCCGGCGGTAAAGTAGTGATGCCTCGAAATAAAATACATGATCCAGTACCTACACCGATAGGCAAGGATCTCAAGATCAAAGTCAACGTCAATCTCGGTACATCCAAGGACAAGAACGATATAGAGCAGGAACTCGAGAAGGTGAGGATAGCTGAGAGATACGGTGCCGACACGGTCATGGACCTTAGTACCGGTGGTGACATCGACGAGGTGAGAAGAAGGGTGATCCAGATGACCGACCTTCCCGTAGGTACGGTGCCCATCTATCAGTGTGGATTGACCAAAGCTAGAGAGAGCGCCGTCGTCGAGATGACATCGGATGATATATTCAACAGCATACGTCAGCATGCTGAAGACGGCGTAGATTTCGTTACCGTCCATTGTGGAGTTACAAAAAAAGCCGTCGACAGCTTGAAGGAGAGCGGTAGATTGACCGATGTTGTCAGCCGAGGCGGTTCGTTCCTGACCGCATGGATACTGTACAACGAAGAAGAGAACCCGCTCTATTCCGAATTCGATTACTTATTAGAGATCGCTAGAGAATACGACCTTACATTGAGTCTGGGAGACGGTTTCAGGCCAGGATCTATCGCCGATGCTACGGATAGACCACAGATCCAAGAACTGATAACGTTGGGTGAACTTGTGAAGAGATCTAGAGAAGGAAAAGTTCAGGCCATGGTAGAAGGACCGGGACACGTTCCACTTGACCAGATAACCGCCAACGTGAAGATAGAAAAGGAACTCTGCGATGGTGCGCCGTTCTACGTTCTGGGGCCATTGGTTACAGACTACGCACCTGGCTACGATCATATATCTGGGGCCATCGGTGGTGCATTAGCCGCTTACACCGGGGCGGATTTCCTGTGTTACGTGACACCGGCAGAACATCTGGGACTTCCCGACGTAGATGACGTGAGAGAAGGAACCATAGCTTCTAAGATAGCGGCACACGCGGCAGATGTGGCGAGGGGTATCGATACAGATATTGATAGCGAGATATCGAAGGCTAGAAAAAACTTAGATTGGGACCATATGTTCGATCATGTTGTGGATCCAGAAAAAGCAAAGAGGTTCAGGAAGGAGAAGAACCCCTCCGACGAGGAAGCCTGTTCCATGTGCGGTGATGTTTGCGCTATAAAGATGGTAGAAAAATATTTGAGATGATACATACCGAAAAATATCGACCAATACCTTTAAGTAATCAAAGCTTAACTTGTGGAACGGTACTATGGAATTCAAAGTATTAGAAAAAAGCGAGAGCAGTCTACAGGTAAAAGTCTTCGACCCAGATGACAGTGTGATGTATCCTATAGTGGAAGGTTTACTGCAGGACGATAGAGTTGTAGACGTGAACTATTCAGTGGAACATCAGGAACTCGATTTTCCCGTACTCTCTCTAGAAGCTAAAGAAGGAGAGGACCCCAAAGTGATCCTAACCGATACCGCTTCGGACATAAAAAATCAGTTCTCGATGATATTCCAGAAACTTTTTGAAGAAGATGAATGATAGCCTGAAAGATAAGGGGGAGTCGATCTCTTCAGAGATCATTTAAGATCTAAGGTCTGGTCGGTGAAAGATAGATGGAAAAGAAGGTGGGCATGGAACTGTTCTACACGGATACACCTGGTATAGGTGGTCGGTTAAAGAAATATCCTGAAGATTTTAGAGTCCGTGAAGATATCAAATTCGACAAGCTGAGAGATGGCGAATACACCATAGCAAAGGTGTGGTCCAGGAATTGGGAAACCAATAGGTTGATTAAAAAGATGGCTTTAGAGCTGGGATTGGGGAGAGACGATATAGCATTCTCGGGAACGAAAGATAAAAGAGCGATAACCGAGCAGTACATGTCATTTTATACCTCTCCAGATGAAGTTCGGAAGATCGAACTTAAAGACCTCGAGATAACGGACATGAAAAGGTCACACAGACCGCTGTATCTAGGGATGCATCATGGGAACCACTTCGAGATCACCATACGAGAGATAGACACCGACGACTTGAAAGATATCGTTGCAGAGACCAGTAGAGAACTAACGGAGGCAAAAGGGTTCCCTAATTGGTTCGGTGTCCAGAGATTCGGCACCATCAGGCCCGTGACCCATGAGATCGGTAGGAAGATCATCATGGGTGATATCGAAGGAGCAGTGAAGTCCTATATCGGTGACCCTTATGAAAAGGAGGGAAACGAGAGCTACGAAGCCCGTAAATTCATAGAAGATACCTGGGATTACGAAAAAGCTCTAGATGTTTACCCGAATATTCTGTCTTTCGAAAGGAGTATGATCAAGTCTTTAGTAAAAAAGCCAGAGGATTATGTGAGGGCACTCAGGAGACTTCCACACAACCTCCAGAAGATGTTCATCCACGCCTATCAATCGTACCTATTCAACCGGATGCTGAGTAAAAGGTTGAAAGAAGGGCTACCTTTGAACGATGCAGTCGTCGGTGACATACTTCTCCCTGCAAATCGGGACGGACTTCCAAACAGGGACACGCCTGTCGAAGTGAAAGAGAGGAATCTAGAGAAATCTTCAGACATGGTGAGGCAGGGCAAGGCCTATGTTAGCGCTCCATTAGTTGGTCATAATAGCAGTTTTTCAGAGGGTAGACAGGGCGAGATAGAAAGAGAGGTTATGGATGAAGAGGGACTTATGAGAGAAGATTTCGTCATCCCTGAACTGAGGAACCTCTCATCCAGCGGGACCAGGCGTGCCCTATTCGCACCTATCACTGATTTTGGTTACGATGTCGATGATAAGGCCGTAAAATTGTCGTTTTATCTCTATAAAGGAACATACGCGACCACGCTTCTGAGAGAGTTCATGAAACTACCAGATGATAAAGCACACTTATACAGTTGATGTGATCTATTTTAAGGCACATTAATTATTTATCATCTTAAATCGTTATAATCACGATGAAAGTCGTCATACTAGGCGGTGGTTTCTGTGGATCCATGGTCGCCAAGAAACTAGATCAGATCAAAGACATAGATACGGTTCTGGTGGATAAGGAAGATCATTTCGTCTATTACCCTTCATTACCTAAATTGATCACAGACCCGGGTTACCGAGAGAATATCACAAAACCCTATTCTACATTTTTGAAAAATACAGACATCATCACTGAAAGGATAGTAAAAATAACCCCGAAATATATCTCTACTGTAAAAAATAGGATCGATCACGACATACTGGTGATATGCCTCGGGGCGGATTATCCGATATATCTCGAAGATAAAAAAGATGTATTCACACTTAGATCAATAGATGAAGTTACGAGGTTATCTGAAAGAGTTGAAGGATCTACAGATATATTGATAGTTGGGGGCGGGTTGATAGGTGTGGAAGCCGCTGGAGAACTAGCTACTAAGACAGAAAAGAAAGTAACACTCGTACACTCCCATGAAAGATTGATCGAGAGAGAGTCAAAAATAGCCTCCAAGTATGCAGAAAAATTTCTCAGAGAGAAAGGGGTGGATGTGATGTTCGGTAGAAAGGTAGTGAACCGCAGGGATGGTAGTTTTCAAACAGACGATGGAAGAACCATCGAGGCCGATGTTTGTATCTGGAGTACCGGTCTCAGTTACGATGAAAATATTTTCCGTGGTTTCGAGCGGTCTCCTTTCGCAGAAAACGGTTCTCTCAGGGTGAACGAATATCTACAGTTGAAAGGATACCCGAACATCTTCGCAGGGGGAGATATCACTTCAATGGATGAGGAAAAGACGGGCCACAATGCAGATGTACACTCTAGAGTCATCTCAGATAATGTTGTAAGGACGGAAAGAGGGACATCATTTAAAAAATATCGTAATTTTAGGACTCCACTTTTGATCAGCCTAGGCGATATCGATGGGGTGATATCTTTCCCTCATCTTGCGATACCTGGACCCGTAACTTCGGTCATGAAATATCTTCTGGAAAAAGGTGCTCTCATCAGATTATGAGTTATAAAAAGAATTTTAACACAACTTCGCCGGCATAGCCGAACATCAAAAGCAGTGAAAAGACGGCATATATTTTAAAATTCAACCCTGATATCGACCTCATCTTTTCACCACAGCTCTCGATCCCCTTCAAATTGTTCCACAAGATCAAGATGAGCACGATATGTGGGATCACCGCGATCAACAAAGGCCAACCCGGGTTCAAGAATAAGAGCATCACGAATATCACGTTGATAACCGCGAGAGAATGGACTCCTACGAGACCGTATCGAGACTTCTTTAAACCCATCCTAGCTACCAATCCGATCTTTCCTCCATCTACATCTGTTGGAAGGTCCACCATCTGGCCCATCCAAACTATGAAAAGCGTGCCGAAGCCTGTTATCGGGGTTATCGATAATAGAACTGGATGATAGAACAGGTTCTGACCAATCCCCGCTAGTAATACAGCTAGTGGTCCGAATCCTATCCATACGATAATCTCACCCATTCCCCTGTATGCGAACTTGATCGGTTCTGCGGTGTAATATTTACTCAGAAATACAGATATGATGATTATAGACCACAGGTTGATCCATAATCTTCTTTCGATGAAGAACATCAGTAAAATCGAACCGATTATACCTACTATGATCCCACCCCTAGCGATAGTGAACATCTTCGGTAGAACACCTGGACGTTCTACTATTATACCAGACCCTCCGCTGAATTCACTTTTCATGGAGTTCCTGTTATCCGCACCCTGTTTGGTATCGTAGATATCGTTGTAAACGTTGGTGGTTATGTGGAGACTAATACCTATCACCAACACCAGTAAAAATCCAAGTAAGTTGAATTTACCCGTTACCGATACCGAAACTAGTGTACCTGATAATAGAGGGACTATGATAGCGAATAGGAAAGGTGCCCTTATCATCTCTAGGAAACTGGGTTCTTTTTCTCCCTCTTTCATCAGTATAACATAGAGGATTTGTATTATTTAAAATAAATTATCCCTCCTAGCAGAATATATCAGCAAAAAATAAAATAAAAAAGAAAAGATGTTCAGATATCTTGAAACGTGATACGATAAAAAATCTAATCGATCTTTTTTACGTCCACAGCTCGAGGACCTCTTTCACCTTCTTCGGTCTCGAACTCAACTTCATCACCCTCTTTCAAAAAATTACCTTCTATCTCGCTCCTATGAACGAATAAATCTTCATCTCCTTCATCAGGTTTTATGAATCCAAAATTTTTCATGGTATTGTAAAATTTTACTTCTCCTTTCATACGTAGTTCACCTCCTATATCTTCTTATGTGAGCCTATCTAACACTTGTATCATATAAAGTTATGGTATGTTTTTAGGATATGATCAGTTCTCTACTTGGACTTCAAAGCCCGTCTAGCCAACCTGACCTTCTCATCATCTCCATCAAGGATCATTCCGAACTCTATCTCCTCTTCATCGTAGGCCTGGCTCACCATATTAGCTACTAAAAAGGCCATGTTCACCTCTTCGTTGCATATGACCGTGGAAAAGGAAGGGGAACCTTCGACTCCGAAGCCGGCCAGAGAAACATCTTCTCTTCTGAAAAGGAACCATGGTTTTTCGATATTCGGCTGTGGTGTGAACTGCTGGGTTTGATGCGACCTTTCCCAATCTTCGTACTTACCTGGACACTTGACTACCGTATCTTCTAAAGAACCGTTTATCAAGACATCTATGAAGAACTCACCGTACCAGTTGACCTCTCTCTCTTTGGGGTTGTGGTGATCCATGACTATCTTGATGAGCTTTGTACCGGGTAAAGTCAAGTATTTTATAGAGAACTTCTGACCTCTCAGTGAGTCAAGTTTTTCTATCTTGAAATCGACTTTAACCCCTCTCCATCTCCCGTCGATGTATTCCTGAGAGGAGACATCTTCTATCTCGTAGAATGAATGGAGATCATCGGGGGTCATCAATCTTGGCCCTAATCCACCGATATGGTTCTCGAACCAACTCTTCGGTTTTGGCTCTGGGAAACTGTCGTCAAGGTAAGTGTTCCCATCTGAGTCTTCGAGTCTGATCAGGTTCCCTGCGAAACCGTCCATGACGTCGAACTGGATTTTACCGTTATCGACGTGCAGAACTTTCTCACCGTCTTTCACCTTCTCTTCGACCTTGACTTGACTGTCACCAGTTATTATCACGGGTATTTCGAAATCCAACTCTCTTATTCCGCTGAAATGAAGCTTGATCTCCCTGATGGCGTTTTCAACTCTTTCATCTATATCTATATTGATGTTGAGCTCTAGAACTCTTTGCTTTTCTTCTTCCGAAACTTCAATCCTCTTCTGACCGTTCTCGAAGTGCCCGTCTAAGCCCTCTGGGAATTCGATAGTATACGCTCCCGGCATCGGATAATCAACGGCTTTTTCTACCGTGATCTGCCTCTCTACACCCTCGCCGGCATCCAATATGTTATCATCGATCTTCACTTCTATGTGTTCTCTACTCTTCTTCCCGTAAACTTTCTCTTTAGGACCGATGTTTTTCTTTCCGACCAACCTGTTCCAGGTATGCCTGAATGAATTCAACGAGGGTTTTTTTACCGGTATCCAGAGGTGTGTGCTCTTGAAACTTTCGCCGGGTTCCAGTTCCTTGGTAACGCTCTTGAGTTCATCCAATATCCCCCTAGCTAACTTGATCTTCTTTATGTTCTCGTTGCTCCATATGACTCCGGATACTGCCGCGTCGCCTATATCTTCATAGGCTGTCCATGTTTCCTCCCAGTCTTTAGGATCAGTGGGCATCATGGTGGATGAGAGCATGTCCGTCACGGGATCGCTCTCTATCAATTCATCTTTTAGGGGTGTGTATACCCTGGCTTTTGCCTGATGAGGTTGAGTTCGGAATCCCCACTTTCTGACGCTGGTTTCAGAAGCGCATTCTACCGGTTCATCACCGACGTTCTTCAACTCCGACCAGAATTCGAGTTCTGAAGCATGTTTTTTGATCTTCACGTTCCTTTTCATGAGTACGCCGGGTCTGTGCACGCTCTCTGCTTCAAGAGTTAAAAGGAGACTGTCTTTGCCCTTCTTTACATCGTATTCATATCGGATTGTCGTATCCTGGGTCCTTCCGAAAGGGGGACCTACCTGTTGTCCGAGCTCGAAGCGCAGTTCAGAATCTCTAGGTGCTTCATTCACCGAAATTTTTGCCCCCTCCAACTCAGCCTTGATCTTTATCTCATTGTTGACCAGATAGACTTCATCCTCCTTTTCAGCGAAGGCTAGTAGACCGTCGGTGTCATCAACCAGCGGGTGTTTGTAAGACTTCATGGGGAAGAGACCGTCTTCTTTTTGGATGTATGGTCTCAGTTCGATGTACTTGACCTGCTCATCATCGAAATCCAGCTTGATCGGGAGTTTGAAACCACCGCTCTCCTTCCTATCCAATTTGAATTCTCTTTTTCTCTCTTCTCCATCGAGTTCAAAGGTGATCGCGCCGCTGAGTGCCCTATCAGTATTGTTTTTCAGGTCAAAGTAGATCTCTTCCTCTTCATCTGAGAACAGGTGATGAAGGTCTCGTGAACCATCTACCTCAACAGCGGGTTTGATCTTACCACCGGTGGTCAACTTGAATTCCTTACCATCCACCTTTAGCAAGGCATCGATGGTCTCGGATGCTTTATGAGATGACTCGTACGTTTCCGCTTCTTTACTGACGATGAATCGTTGTAAGATCGTCATAGATCCTCCCTCTTCTACTTTCACAGACGAGGGAAAGTCATCTTCGAATTCTAGACCTTCAAAGGGCTCGATCTCAAGCTCTATCTCTTTCTCTTCACCAGTATGATTCTCTATCTCCAAGGAGTAGCTGTTCTCGATACCCATGTGGATGTCATGGAAATCGACCTTAGCTTTTATGGAGAACTCTTCATCCCCTAATCTCCTCCTGATAGCCGTGATACCACACCCGTATCGGTCGATATCTACTTCCAGCCAGTCATCTTCGTCCTCAAAACGATACCGGTAGATCTTCATGCCATCGACTTCTAGTGAGTTGGGTTCCTGTTTTAGCTCCCTTTTCTGATATTTATACCAATCTTGGTGTTCGTCGAACCACTCCTTCGTCAGTTCGTTCTGATGCAGCAGCGGTATGTAATCCTGCATGTAAACGCTGGTATCCGGAACCCAGAACATGCCTATCTTCTTGTAAAGCGGCATTGCGGAAAGGTTACCCGACCACGTGTGTAGATCGACCCTCTTTACGCCCTCCTCGACGGCCCTTTCGATGGCTTTCAATAACAATCTCTTACCGAATTTCTGGCCTTTAACACGGGATATCACCCCCAGCAATCCGATGTACGCTGCATCATCATCTCGCCAGTGAGGCTCTAGATTGCAGAAACCCACAGGGACACCATCCTCGTCTAGAGCTATATAATCTACGAAAGCAGAACTCTCATCCAGCCAATCATGTATCCTTTCCTCGTCGAAGGGGACACTGCCACCGAAACCGCCCGGCCACGACTCCTTGAATCTGTTGAACATCTCGGCTACATCTTCGGCCATCGAGGGTTCATACTCTACTATCTCGCCTTTTGGTTGGGTCATCGGTATCACCGTTTTTTGTTAGGAAATAGAGATGTAAAAAGAGTTTGTTATATGTTGTGATTCGTTTCCATGTGCTACATTTTTGTCACATCTGTGACATTTTTGTAACACAAAATTGATCATCCAAATCAAAAGCGACAAATTATTAAGAGCACCCGCTAATAACCTCTCAGATAACATGACAGATAACACTAAAGTAAAGATGAATACGACTGAAGGAGAGATAACCATAGAACTCTTTGACGACGATGCTCCAGAGACAGTTGAGAACTTCCTGAAGTACGCAGAAGATGGGTTCTACAAAGGACTCATATTCCACAGGGTCATACCGAACTTCGTGGCACAGGGCAGCGGGTTCAAACCGGGAATGATCGAGAAAGTTACCCCCTACGACCCGATAAAGAACGAGGCGAAGAAGAGCGGTCACAGGAACAA
>CAZFVW010000059.1:0-9507 GCA_964522285.1 uncultured Thermoplasmata archaeon
TGGGATGGCACCACATGCTGATAAGACTCGGCATACCGTACGACAGCCAGAAAGCGATAGCCATCGCCGATGAAGTCATGGGTTTCATCCAATCTAAAAGTAAAGAAGTGAGCCAAAGGATAGCTGAAGAGAGAGGTAAATTCCCCAATTGGGACGAGTCGGATTACGATGAACCCATGAGGAATGCCACGACCACAACGATAGCACCTACGGGAACAACCAGCATGATCGCAGACACCAGCGGCGGCATCGAGCCGATATTCGCAGTGTCCTATGTCAAGAATGTTTTAGATGGTGAAAAACTCGTCATGCCCGACCCTGTTTTCGATGAGATCGCAGAAAAGGAAGGTTTCTACAGCGAAGAACTGATGAAAAAGGTCGCTGATAAAGGAACGGTATCGAAATTCGATGAGATCCCTGATGATACTAAGGAACTCTTCAAAACAGCTCTAGAGATAAAACCGGAGTGGCATATCCGTATGCAGGGAGTTTTCCAGAAATATGTAGATAACGCGATATCGAAGACTGTTAATTTCCCGAACTCCGCAAATGAAGATGATATCAAACGGGTCTATGATCTCGCTTACGATCTGAAATGTAAGGGTGTTACCGTTTACCGTAGCGGTTCTAGACAAGAGCAGGTCATGGAAGTAGAAGGCGAAGAGAAGGATAAAAAGAAGAAAGGCTACGAAAGACGGCCCAGGAAGAGGCCTACACAGATCAAGGGAACTACAAGAAAGGTACCGACCGGCTACGGCGGATTATACGTCACGATAAATGAAGACAAGCACGGACTCTTCGAAGTATTCTCACAGATCGGAAGGTCAGGAGGTTTTACACAGTCATTCACAGAATCACTAGCCAGGTTGATATCGTTGTGTCTTAGATCGGGGATACCCGTAGAGGAGATAACAGAGCAGTTGGAAGGTATACGCTCTCCGGAGATAGCTTTCACCAATGGACATAAGATATTATCGATACCAGACGCTATGGCAAAAGCACTCGAGTGGCACCTTGAAGGCAAACCGAGAGGAGAACAAGCGAGGCTGCCAGAGCAAGAGGAAAAACCAGGTTCAGTTGAGGACATGGTGTCTAAAGGTCTGAACCCAGCTTGTCCCGAGTGTGGAGCTATGTTAGCTTTAGTTGAAGGATGTAGAACTTGCCCGAACTGCGGATACAGTAAATGCTAATGATTTGAAAGAGAAGCACCCCGCCCGAATAAATCTAACCGCTTTAACGCCCATAAATTAGATATACATAATCCCTTTTTGCGGAATTAGGTGGAAAAATGGAAAGGAGAAGAAAGAAAGTCATCATAATGGGTGCAGCGGGCAGAGATTTTCACAATTTCAACACCGTATTCAGGAATAAAAGCAAGTATGAAGTCGTTGCTTTCACTGCTACTCAGATACCAGATATTGAAGGAAGAAGATATCCAGCCTCGTTAGCTGGTGAAGAATACCCTAACGGGATCCCTATATTAGCTGAAGACGACCTTGAAAAGATAATCAAAGAAGAACACGTTGAAGAAGTAATATTTTCATACAGCGATGTCACCCACGAACACGTGATGCATCTTGGTTCAAGAGTGATAGCCGCAGGTGCAGATTATGTTTTATTGGGTAATCGAGAGACCATGATAAAACCGAAGGTGCCGTTGATATCGATATGCGCTACAAGGACGGGTTCTGGAAAAAGCCAGACCACTAGGGCGATAGCTGAAATACTGCAAAAAAAAGACAGAGATATCGCGACGATAAGGCATCCTATGCCTTACGGTGACCTGGAAAAACAAGCCGTTCAGCGGTTCGCGGATTATGATGATCTCGATAGACACGACTGCACGATAGAAGAGAGGGAAGAATACGAACCTTATATCGATGAAGGTATGATAATCTACGCAGGTGTGGATTACGGAGCGATCTTGGAAGAAGCTGAAAAAGAAGCTGATATCGTGATATGGGATGGAGGTAACAATGATACGCCGTTCTATAGATCTGATCTACAATTCGTCGTTCTCGATCCTCACAGGGTCGGCCACGAGACGAAGTATCATCCAGGTGAAGTAAATCTCAACATGGCAGATGTATGTATCATCAACAAGTGTGACTCGGCCGATGAAGAAGATATCTTACAGTTGGAAAAGAATATCAGAAAAGTGAATTCAGATGCAACGATATTGAGAGCTGATTCACCAATAACAGTAGAGAACTCAGAAAAGATCAAAGGCAAGAAAGCACTGGTCATCGAAGACGGTCCAACAGTAACACACGGAGAGATGAGTTTCGGAGCGGGTAAATTAGCAGCTGAAAAATTCGGAGCATCGGAGATAATAGATCCACGTGAATATGCAGTAGGTACTATCAAAGATACCTTCGAGAAATTCCCACACCTTGAGGAAGTCCTTCCAGCTATGGGTTACGGAGATAAACAGATGAAAGAACTAGAGGAAACCATAGAGAACTCCGACTGTGACATAGTGGTCTCTGGAACTCCAATCGATCTTAACAGGGTCATCAACGTGAGCAAACCGATGGTACACGTGACCTACAAACTCGATGTACAGGAAGACGGGAAGTTAGAAGAGATCCTAAGCGATTTCTGAACATTTTTCAACTCTTTTTTTCTTTTTATTTATTTTTTATATTTCCCATCCTTCAGTAATAATTAAATGGTATGATATGGGTATATTTATCGTATGGATTTGGACCTTGCTGATAAGGACCATTTTGTCAAGAAAAATAACCTCTGTTCGATATGTAGGGGGACCAAGAATCTCTGCAACAGAGATAGGTGTCCCGTTCTGGTGAAGTATTATTCACAGATGAAATCCGAGCCGTTAACATCTTCTACGGATATATCAGGGTCTTCGCCTCCGGGGGTTTTCGTTGGTAGATACGGATATCCCAAGGTTAACATCGGTCCGTTGGTACCCCCATATCACGGGGACACCCACGAGTTGGATATGCCGGAGAAATGGGTTGGTCGATCCATCGATGAGATCGTTGACTTCAGGACACAGCTTATTCGGGGAAAGTACATGGTCGGTGTAGATGAAGTCGATGAAGGTAGTAGAGTGGTTGATTTTACCAGGGATATGGCCCTCTCTAGAGAACCAGCGGAAGTGGAAGCTTTCTTCAAAAAGAAACCATCGGGGAAAATAGCTCTCTCGGATTCTGTACAGCCATACGGACCGTCGGCCCAGTTGAAGAAACTCGATCTTGGCACGTTGAAGATAGATAGGAGGATGGATAGAGCCTACGAAGCCAAGGATCTGAAAGCCGTCGATGCGGTTTTAGATCTGTACGATCACGACATCTACATCTCAAAGATCCAGAGAGCTTTCAGTGTAGGTGCCTTCGGTCTGGGCGAGAACAGAAAGTTCGTTCCCACCAGATGGAGTATCACTGCTGTTGATGATACCATCGGCAAGAACCTCAGGGAAGAGGTGAAAAAATACCGCCCCATCGACAGGTATCGTGTTTACGAAACATGGGAACTCGACAACAGGTGGGAAGTGCTGATGCTGCCCCGGACTTGGATCTACGAACTCGTCGAAGCGTGGTATCCTGAGACGGCTTGGAACCCGTACGGAAAGGACATCGCGATCATTTCAAGTCATGAAAAGTACGGGGGCAGGAGTAAGTACGCTGAGATCGGTGGCTGTTTCTACGCCGCTAGGTTGGCTATCGCCGAGAAACTGAGAGAAGAGGGCAGACAGGCCGGAGCCGTGATCTTGAGAGAAACTCACCCCGGTTACATAATGCCGATGGGTGTCTGGAATGTCAGGGAACACGTCAGGCAGGCACTTCGAAGCAATCCTAAAGAATTCGAAACGATGAAGGAAGCACTCTTCTACATATCTACGAGATTGGATATAAAAGTGGACACCTGGATCAAGAACAGTGAGGTCCTTCAAGATTCTATATACCAGACTAGATTAGAAGATTTTGGAAGTGGTCAAGAATGGGCTTGAACTATATGAGTGAAAGAAAAGAGTATGATGATCTGAAGGTGAGAGAGGTATCGTGCAGAACGGCCTTATCACCATCGGGTTTGGAGGCGGATTATGCATTGAATCCCTACCGTGGATGTTCACACGGATGCGAGTACTGTTATTCACCATTCGTTATTCGGGAAGAGAGAGAGTGGGGTTCTTTCGTTGACGTGAAGAGGAATATCCCTAAGGTACTAGCTAAAGAATTGAAGAATAAAACAAAAGGTATAGTCCGGTTGGGCAGCGTTACCGACCCATACCAGAAGGTAGAGGAAGATTATGAGATAACCAGGATGTGTTTGGAACAGCTGGCAAAACACGATTTTCCTATTTTAGTACAGACCAAATCCGATCTAGTGACCAGAGATATCGATATCTATTCTGAAATCGATGCCGATGTAGGCATGACCATCACGTCGTTAGATGAAGACTTTAGAAAGAAATTCGAACCCGACGCGCCATCGATAGATAAGAGGATATCCGCCCTAGAGGAACTGGTAGACTCGGGCGTCCACACGTGGGCTTTCATAGGGCCGCTTTTACCATACCATAACGACGGAGCAGACGAGTTGAAAAAGTTATCTGAAAGATTGAACGAGGTAGGAGTTAACGAGATCTATCTTGACAAACTCAACATGAGGAAGGGGATATGGGAAAGAATGGAGAAGATATTGGATGAAGATATTATAAAGAAATATGAGGAAATATTCTTCGAAAGTGAGGACTATTTTGAAGATCATAGGGAGCTTTACAAGAAGATAGGCCGGCCCGTGTTTTAGGAAAAGATTAAATATAGTTTTTATCATTGTAATTAATGGGTGTAAAGGGAGATCGAATATTGAGCCGGATATGTAAAGATATTTGACTCCTAGTGAGAATAAAAAGATCGGTTTGAAACTAACGATCTATAATAGAGGGTGTAAACATATGGGTGAAGGAAAGATCACTATCGTGAAGAATGGGTGTATGGAGGGACCGAATGTATTTGCTTTATTTCCAGTTTTAGAGGGGATAATAGATCTAGATGAGTGGAGCGAAACGCCATCTACTCCTACATGTGCAGAAAGGTTGATCCACGTACTTCCCGAGTTGAAAGATCATAAATGTTCTAGGGGCCATACAGGTGGATTTATAGAAAGATTGAACGAGGGAACTTATCCCGAACATATAATCGAACACGTAGCACTAGCCTTGCAAAATAAAGTAGGGTGCGATGTAGCTTACGGGAAATCGAAGAGATACGATGATACACTTTATCAGATAGCTTTAGAGTACGATTATAAACCCGTGGCTTCCTCGGCACTAAGAGGTGCTGTAGAACTAGTAAATTCACTTCTATCAGGGGAGAAAAGTGAGTTAGAACTCCAGGATATCGTAGATAAGACAGTTGAAGAAGAAAAAGAACTGATCAAAAAATCAAAGTTGGGTCCGAGCACTAGTGCTTTGTTAGAGGCCGCTAGAAGGAGAGGGATCCCATTCGATAGGCAGCACGATGAATTCAATCTGTATTCTTTAGGATGGGGTAAAAACAGGAAGATGATATGGGGGCCGGTCACATCCGAAACGAATCTGATGGGTTCGGATATAGCACAGGATAAAGAATTAACGAAACAGATACTATACCGAAGCTGTTTTCCAGTACCGGATGGAGAGATAGTAGATAGTTTAGAAAGAGCCGTCGAGGTCAGCGAGTCACTCGGTTATCCCGTGGTCATGAAACCTCTTAAAGGGCATCACGGAGAAGGAGTGGTCGGTGATCTGAGGAATAAAGAAGAGGTCGAAAGAGCTTACGACATAACACGTTCATATTCCAGTGAAATATTGGTCGAAAGATATCTGCATGGAGAAGATTTTCGATTTTTGGTGGTCGATGGTAAAATCACAGCAGTGGCGAAAAGGATACCCCCTTACGTTGTTGGAGATGGAGGATCGACCATCCGCCAGCTCGTTGATATCATAAATCAAGACCCGATGAGGAGCGAAGGTCATACTTCTCTTTTGACCAAGATCGAACTCGGTAAAGAAGAGTTGTTGTACCTCGATAATATCGGGATGGATCCAGAAACTATACCTGGAAAAGGTGAAAAAGTGTATCTTAGATCAGGAGGTAATCTCAGCACGGGAGGGACATCCATAGATGTTACTGACATAGTAGATGAACATTATATCCAAGAGATCGAAAGATTGGGAAAGATGATCGGGATGGATGTAGTGGGAGTCGATGTGATCGCTGAAGACATAACGGAGTACGATGAAAAAGCAAATTGGGGGATAATCGAATTGAATGCGAGTCCGGGTTTGAGGATGCATCTCTATCCCACCGAAGGAAAATCGAGGGATGTGGCGGAAGAGATAGTGGATAGTTTGTTCCCTGAAGGTGACGGTAGGATACCCGTTGTATCAATAACTGGTACCAATGGAAAAACCACGACTTCTAGGATGATAGAATGGATGGCCAGGAGAGACGGGTTTTCAACGGGTTTAACCGTTACTGGAGGCATATATATCAACGGTAGAAAGATATGTGAGGGTGATACGACCGGACCCTGGAGTGCCGAAGTGGTGCTGAACAGTAGAGATGTCGATTTTGCCGTGCTTGAAACCGCACGGGGTGGTATTGTAAAGAGAGGTCTAGGGTTTGATAGTTGTAACGTGAGTGTGGTGACAAATATCCGGGAGGATCACATAGGCCTAGATGGTATATATGATCTAGAAGACCTTTACAGGGTGAAATCATTGGTAGTCGATGTGACCGACAAGAACGGTTATGTCGTTTTGAATGGTGAGGACGATTACTGTGAAAAACTTATGAAAAGAAGCAGTGCTGAAGTTGTTTTATTTTCAACTGAGATCAACGACCTGGTGGAGGATCACATACGCAACGGAGGTGTAGTTTTTACGGAAAAAGACGGGTCCATAGTTTACTATGATGGTCAAATCGAAACACAACTGATAGACATCCCTGAATTACCGTTCATGAAAACATATTCCAAGATGATGATCGAAAACACTCTAGCGTCTATAGCTGCAGCTTTCTCATCAGGTATAGGTTTCGATACGATCAGATTCTCATTGATGGAGTTCAAATTCGATGAAAAAATGAATCCGGGGAGGCTGAATATGTACGAATTCGGACCTTTAAGGATGGTGTTGGATTATGCCCACAACCCAGACTGTTTCAGAGCTTTAGGGGAATATGTTAGCAATCTAGAGAAAAACAGAAGTCTCATCGTATTTTCTATGCCTGGTGATAGAGACGATGAATTCATCAAAAGCTGCAGTAAAGTAGTTTCAGAGAAATTTGATATAGTGATATGTACGGAGAATATAGACATACTGAGGGGGAGAAAAGAAGGTGAGATAGCCGAGATTCTCAGGAAGGGACTTGTAGAAAACAACTGTGCTGGGTTCACTATAGATGAGATGGGAGAAGCGATCGATTTTGCGCTGGATATAGCACAGAAGGATGACCTAGTCGTCCTGGCGGACTTGGATATCACTAGAGATGATCTGATAGACCACATGTTCCGAAGACAAAATTGAGGAAATCAACAAGACAGGTCATATCAATCTTCATCTAGAGCTTCGGGAAGGAACATCTCACCTAAATCATATCTGTATCTGCACCCCTTTCCCAAGATGCTTACATTGATACCGCTTACAGACAAGCTATCGCCTAACTCCAGTTCGGGAACATTGTTTTTGATTATATCTTCCCCATCGATAACCGCTACGGTCCCCCTCCCGATGACACTGAATTCTTTTTCATCAAAGTTCCATATCGCACATGTAGATTCACCGATACCTATCCCCTTGACGCTTGGATTCTCACAAACTATATGGATCAACCGGGGGAACCTTCCTCTTATAGTGAAATGTGTATCTATCACGAAGTCTTCGATGAATCCTAAACCATGGGAGAGATCGACCGCTCCATAGGCGAATGGACGGTCGATGAGATCTTGAGATATCATGAGCGTGGTCATACAAACGGCCCCAGCACTAGTGCCAGCGAATAGAGCTCCCTCCTCTAACTTAGACTCTAGTTTATCATGCATCTTAGTTCCTCCTAATAAAGATGTGATCCTCAGTTGGTGGCCACCTGTAAAAAAGAAAGCGTCAGCTTGGTCTACTGAGTTCAAAATATCCTCTGAATTCGCTTCCTTCCGATCTTCCGGGTTGATGGTCACGGTGTTCGCACCCATGCTCTCGAAAACTGAGCTGTACATGACACTGGATTGAGATCTTGAAGCACTGGCAGAAGGTATAACTGCTATAACAGGGGTTCCTTCGGTTATCTTTTGGGCACGGTTGAAAAATTCTTTCAATATCGGTTGTTCCGGATAGAGGTCAAGATTACCCCCTATGGTCATAATGCATCCTTTACTCATATTATCCCTCTTTTGAATTACCTATCTCGTTTTTTCGGGGCTGAAGAATTCATCTGGGGGATTGAAGACTCTATCTTCAAGATCGTATACGCATCCTTCGCATAAGATGTGCACCGAGTACCCTTCCACGCATAAAGGTCCCCCCACTTCCTGTTCAGAGGTGTTATTGTAGATTATGTTACGTCCATCGACGATAACTATGTTCCTTCTACCCGATACTTGGAATGTATTGTTTTGAAAATCCCATATTGTCCCTGTTCCTTCTCCTATACCTATACCCAACAGACCGGGATTTTCAGCTACGGCATGGTACAGTCTCGGAAATCTTCCTCTGCTGGCGAAATGGGTATCGATTATAACATCGTCAATGAAACCCAGGCCTTGAGTTAGTTCGACTTCTCCCGCCACGAGAGCATCACTTGCAGTTCCATGAGCGATCATCGTTGTGCTTAGACAGGCCGAACCCGCGCTCGTTCCTGCCAAGATCGCTCCATCTTCATGTTTTTCTTTGATAATATCTAGGATATCTGTACCCCCTAGAAGTGTTGTGAGCCGCAGTTGGTTCCCGCCTGTGAAAAAGAATGAATCGCATCTTTCGGTGATATCGGTTAGGTCCCCGTCGAATGCTTTGCTCCTGTCGGATGGATGTATCACCTCGGTATCCGCACCTATAGCTCTGAATATCTCTGAATACTTTTCACCGGCCTGTGGAGGGTTACCACTAGCCGATGGGATCACTCCGATGAGCGGTCTCCCACCGACGAGTTCCTTTGATCGGTTGTAGAACTCTATGAATAATGGTTCCTCTGGGTCGAATTTTACGTTCCCTCCCATGGCTATGATATTACCTTTGGGCATCTTTCTGCACCGTTTTTAACACAATGGTATAGTGATTACGGGTTAATAACCTTTTATCTATAATAAGTTGTAGTATATTCAAGGATCAACAAGAATTTGTGTTATAGACTACAAATGCGATCTTTCTTACATTTGAGCTTGAGAAAGTGAGTGAAGTCAGGATAATGGAAGACCACGGAGATATTGAATTGATTCGTGAAAATCCCTAAAATAATAGAAAAGCGCCTCGGACCTTATTTAAAATATAAGAATAAGAATGAT
>CAZFVW010000060.1:0-302 GCA_964522285.1 uncultured Thermoplasmata archaeon
AAATCTCTTGTTAAAGAATGTGAACAAATATCTCGCCGATATGATGATTATATCAAAGTCATCAGTGGGGTCGGTGCGAGGGAATATTACAGAAAACTAGGTTATAAGCTGGAAGAACCTTACATGATCAAACGTCTATAGCTTTGAAAACGCCGGTTTTTGGCTCGTATATCTCGTCTTCAAGTTTTCTCATCTTCTCCACGATATCATCTACATCTTTCCAACCCATAATATCACACATCTTTTCTATATCATGTTTTTCAACTTGACCAAATTCTCTAGTTAGAGTCTTCACGACCAAA
>CAZFVW010000060.1:312-7229 GCA_964522285.1 uncultured Thermoplasmata archaeon
TCTTTTCTTTTTTGTTATCCCCTAAAGAGGCCTCTTTTTTTGCCTTCATGAATGGACCTTTTTCGTTTTCCTTTTCTTCCATGGGTAGCTCTTCACCCCTGATCTTAGCGTTGAGTCTCCCAACCGCCCAACTTGTTTCTTTCTGTGATTGTGATTCATAATAGACTTTCAATTTACTGATCTTCAAATTTTTACCGCAGTGGGAGCATTTGGTTTTTTTATTACTAAGATCAACCGCTTTTGCATACTGGCATTTAGTACAGACCACGATACCGTATTTTCCGCGGGTCATGGTAGATACACCAGTACCACAAGAGCACAGCCGAATTCGTTTTCTTTTACTTCAAATCCAATAGTTTCTGATTCGATACCTTCTAACATAATATCTCTGTCTTCGCCCATCTTTTTTATCTTTTTGATCAATCTTTTCTCAAATCCATCTATATCCAAATTTTCAGTTACCTGTGAATTTTCAGCGACATACCCGCCTCTCTTATCTTCTCTGAATCCATAAGCTAGACCTGCAGCAAGATCTTTTCCTTTTCCAACAGCTTTAGCTATGACACAAGGTCTAAAAGCACCGACGAGATCTAGGACTTCTTCAACCCTCTTGATATCTGGAGGTAAAACCGAGGAAACCTTGATCATGTTGATGTCTCCTATCCCTGCGTCCAACATCGCTTTATCTAATGCATTCATCTTCGATATCTTGCTTACTCCTTTTCCTTTTACTAAAGCGAACGTCGTTGAATTTCCGATCATCAGAATTTCCACATCACTTCAGGGTTATAAGCTTTTCACAATAATCATCTACAAAATTTTATATATCACTCCTCCGCATAATCTGATGATGACTATACTGACTGTCGGTATTTTAGTGCTCGGGCTTCTCGTTTTATTAGCCATCGTCTGGGCTGTATGGCAGTTGGTCAAATGTGTCATAGTTATATTACTGGTAATCGCGATCCTTATAGCCTTGTGGTACTTTGGAGCATTCGACGGTATAAGCTTGATGAATGCTTTTAATCTTGTCCCGTTGTATTTAGTTTAATTTATTTATCACCCCGAAAAAATTGATATAAGTATACCCGTATACTTTTCTTGAGATGTTCAATAAGGAAAAAAATAGGATGAAGAATCTGTTATCTGATTTTCCCCTGATACATTTTATAATTTCTACAGAGATCATATTGTTCATTTTCGTCTTTATCTCATACTTTTTGGCCTTTGAGTTGGCCAATATGATATTCTTAATTTTTCTAGTATCTGTTTTAGTGGTATCTCTCGGGCTGATGTTCTTCACAGATTATATCCTCGATATCGTAGGGTTGTCGATAATCCTCTTTATCCTTTTCGGAGTCTCCATGGCATCCCTCCAGCTGGAAAGTACTTTGGCGAGTGGAACGATACATTTTGTCAATTTGAGTTTTATTTTCACGTCTGTCGTATTGGTGGTCGTCGGCCTATATCTCTTCAAAACTAAAGTAGGAAGTATAACAAAAAAATCCGTTTATTTTTTCATGTGGGTGTACTCGTTCGTATTGTTACTTTATCTGCCCCTGAGCGGACTTTATCTTATCAAGCCAGGCTTCGGCCATGGAGAACTGAGTATCGTTGGTATCGGATTACCGCTATCTATCATCTCTACTGCGCTCAATATCGCCTATATCAAAGAAGAAAAGATAATAAAAGATGCATTGCGAAGAGGTAATCTTAGACGGCTCTTCGGCGATATCACTGGTGCGAGAAACCGCTATAAGGAAGATTTGGGTAGAATAACTAACAAAGGAGCTTTGCTGACATCATTAGGCGATATGAGTCTCCAAGAAGGGGATTTCATCGAAGCTATCAGATATTATCTGAGATGTTTGGATTTCGCCGGTGCCAGGAACTATCACAGAGCAAGTGTAGCTTATCTGAGGATCAGATCTTTTTCAGAAGCATTAGAGAATCAAAAAACAGCATTAATTAAAGATGATTCAGCAGCAAATTGGTTGTGGCTCGCGAAGATAGCTGGAGAGAGGAACGACATAGAACGGCAGAAAGAATGTTTTGAAAATGCTTTAGAGAGGGATGAGGAATACTGGTTGACCTATTATGAGATGGCCCGAGGGTCAGAGAAAGAAGAAGAGAAACAATATCATCTGGACAAGGCCCTTCAAAGTGGGGGATATACACCCTTCAAAAGGAAGTTATTGAAGGATATCGAAGGAGTGGGACAGTTCGCCCCTATCTTTCTTCACCCCGCAGATATCGAGCTCTGGAAAAAGGAGAGAAATGATAAGAACGGATCCGATATGAAATATCTTGATACACTTGCAGATGCTTTAGTTTCATCTATGGATATGAACGGTACAAAGATTTTAGATCAGATCTATAGGATGACGGAAGCCATGGGTGAGAGTAAGGAACTAGATCGATCAAAATTTGATGAACCTACATCGCAATTATTTTTATCTCTTTTAAAAGCTACAGCCGGTAACCTTGATGTGATCTCGGAACTTGAAAGATCGATAGGAACGGAAGCCGAACAAAATGCCTGTTACGCGTTATCGATACTGTACGGATTATCTGGCAAGTATTCAAAATCATTTTACTATCTAGACAAGATAAAATCCGGAGATCTTATGGCTAAAGCTCTATCGGTAAAAGGAGTTCTACATTATTTAGAGGGTGATCATGGTAAAGCCATGGGATCACTGAATACCGCAGCAGCTTTAGGTTATCGTGGTAACGATATATGGGATACCATGGCTAAGGTCGCTGGGGAACTGAGTGAAGAAGAGCAGAGTTTTTACTACCTTTCAAGAAAGAACCATCTCCCAATTCATCTGAGATGCACAGAGAAGGCTGCCGTTATTGCAGATGTCATGGAATGTGCTCATGTAAGAGGTTATGAGAACGCGTTAAAATCTATCATCAAAATAGATCGTCATGATTCTTACCAGCTGGAAAAGACTGTCTTGATGATGTTCAATGGACAGATAGAACAAGCTATAGATAGATTGAATTCTCGATTGAAGAACGATCTAGAGCAGCCGGATATATTATTTAGCCGGGGAGTAGCGAAGATGTACCAGAGACGTCATGAGGAAGCACTCGTCGATATCGAGAAAGCCATCGAAATAGGCGGTGAAGACCCGCTATATATCTTCTATCGTGGATTGATAAAATACAGAGAAAAGGAGTATGACGAAGCGTTAAGATCGTTTAGATATGTATCCCGAAAGAGGCCTGGCTGGGATAAAAACAGATATTATCTAGCCGTAACAAAAGGGGGTGAATAGGTATTAAAAAGTCCATGGTTCACGTATATACCGGTAAAGGGAAGGGGAAAACTACCGCTGCTTTCGGTCTGGCAATGAGAGCATCTGGGTGGGGAAAGAAAACAAGGATATTCCAATTCCTCAAAGACAGAGAATCCGGGGAAAGGAAAGCTTGTGAGGATATAGAGGAGATCAAGGTTTCATGTTATGGCACTTCTTCTTTTATCGTTGATGGAGAAATTAAAGAAGAAGTTAAGGAAGAAGTAAGGAGGGGATTTAAAGAAGCTGTCCAGGAGATAAAATCAGGGATATGGGATATACTTATTTTAGACGAGCTCAATCTTGCGATATATTTTGATATTATAGGTCTAGAAGAAGTTTTAGATCTGATAAATATAAGGGGAGATACGGAAGTCATAATCACGGGTAGAAAAGCTCCAGAAGGTTTGTTAGAGAAAGCAGATCTGGTCACGAAAATGAAAAATTATAAGCATCCATACAGTGAAGGATTAGAAGCGAGAAAGGGCATAGAGTATTGAAATAGGAGGACACAACAGTGTTCGATAAAAGAGAGGATAGGTTTTGGGAGATCGATGCTCTCCGCGGTATCGCAGTATTGATGATGATCACTTTCCACGCTGCTTTCGACATCTATTTTTTCGGTGATCATGGATTGGATGTACATAGAACGATCTGGTGGTTGTTAGCCAGAGCCACCGCAACCATATTCATCATCCTGGTGGGTATATCCTTATCGCTGAGCCGTTCAAGGTTAGGCGAGGTGTCACGAAATAGACTATATGAAAAATATATGAAAAGGGGTTTGAAGATATTTTCATGGGGTTTGATGATTACAGGGATAACGTGGATATTCCTAAGAGGATCATTCATAATCTTCGGTATACTCCATTTCATAGGGATCTCAATAATCTTAGCCATCCCTTTTTTCAAAAGAAGATATTCAAATCTGATATTTGGGGCGATATTGTTCATCGTAGGTGTTGTATTATATACGATGGAATTCGATTTTTCCTACCTTTTATGGCTTGGTTTCCAACCTGAAGGTATCTACACTTTGGATTACTTTCCATTACTCCCCTGGTTCGGCGTCGTTCTCATAGGTATTTTTATCGGTAATACATTCTATTCTGATTTTGAAAGAAAGATAGACTTACCTGATCTTTCTCAAAGGCCACTGATCAAACAATTAGCTCTGCTGGGAAAACATTCATTGCTGATCTACCTTCTCCATCAACCCTTGCTTCTTCTCTTATTGTATGGGTTAGGGATTGTATCTATGAATTTTATATGATATCTGGTCAGAAGAAATCTCCCAGCTTATCTCTTCTAAAGATGTTCATCTCATTGATAGTTGTGGTTTTGGATTGGCTAACTGCGAATACAACCGCTCTTGCTATCTCTTCAGGGTCTATTATCTCTTCTGAAGAGTACACATTTTCGTAAGATCTTCCCTCTTCATCTTCGATCTCCGTCCGAACCTCAGAAGGGTTTATCAAAGTGACACCTACCCCTTCCTTACCGACTATAGACTCGACGCTGTGAGCGAAACCCCTAGTCCACCATTTACTAGCGGCATATATCGGGTTGAACGATCTAGGCACTGAAGAGTCGAAACTACCTATGTATATCAGGTTTCCATTTGTTTCTTTTAGATGGGGGATTGCCTCTCTTGTGCAGAAGAACATCCCGTCTATGTTTGTTCCCATGACCGCCTTGTAGTCTTCCGTAGAATAGTTCTCTATATCGCCGTATCTTATTATGCCAGCATTATTCACAAGGATATCCAGCTTGTTAAAATTGTCTAGAGTTTTCTCAAACAAGTTTTTAACCTGAGCTTCTTCCTTCACGTCTGTTGGAACGATCATATTTTCAGTGTTGTATTCCTCGTCTATGACATCGGATACAACTTTCAAGTCTTCTTCACTTCTGGAGGAAAGCACAACTTTCACACCGTTTTCAGCTAGAGCTAAAGAAACTGCTTTACCTATCCCTTTGCTGGCCCCGGTCACTACCGCCACGTTATCTTTTAGTTTGTTTTCATCTTTTGCTTTCAATTTATCCCCATATGTATAGTATAATGAAGCACACTACTTAATATTTTTAGAGATAAAATATTCTAAAAATCCAAAAATACTTTATTAGTTGAGAACTATACAATTAAACAGTGAGATCATGATAACTTTAAAAGAATTGAATAAGAAGGGTGTACTAACATCTGATGGAGTTGAGATAGGAATTGTAAGCGACGTAAAACTTGAAAGGAGTTTGAATATTGCTGGCTTGAGTTTACGCATCGACAAAAAGATGGCTGAGGACTTAGCTTTGGATAAACCATTTTTATCTTCAATGAAAGGAGATATATCCATAGAACATGTAAAGTCGATTTCTGATAGCGTTTTACTGAATAAAAGATTGGAAGATCTTTACAAGTACATCAGAGATGATACTGAATGGAGGCCTGCTTCTGAGCTGGTCGATTACAAGATTTCGGATTCGAACGGTAAAGATATTGGGGAAGTGCATGAACTGTTATTGGACGAGGAAAATTGGGGTATCCCTGAGATGATCGTAACCATAAAGAAAGATACTCTAGAATTGATGGACATGAAAAAGTCACTTCTCAGTAAAACTAAATTGGGTATATCCATGGAACACGTGGAGAATATCGGCGATTATATCATGCTCGATACGAATGCAGATAACCTAGGTGAGATTATAAAAGAAGAATCGGTAAAAAAAGTATAGAAATGGGTATTTAATAATTTAATAGTGCTCGTATTCACCAGCTTTATGCTGATCTCTTAGATCGTGGTAGTGCTCTGCGTTCTGTCTTGTGGACTCTACTAAACTTTCATCGCCCTTCTTGATTATGTTAACTGGAACACCGACGGCGATACTATAATCAGGTATCTCTTTTCCTGAAGGGACTAGAGCGTTCGCTCCGATTATACAACCTTTCCCGACCTTCGCTCCACTGAGAACCGTGGCGTTCATACCGATGATAGTTTCCTGCCCCACATAGCAACCATGCACGACAGCACCGTGACCCACTGTAACATCTTTACAGATATGGGTATCGTGCTCTTCATCCACGTGGACCGTTGCTGAATCCTGAATATTGGAACCTTCTTCGATCACTATCTTGTTTTGGTCTCCTCTAATAGTTGCATGGTGCCAAACACTCACGCCTTCTCCTAAGAAAACATTGCCTACTATAGTCGAATCTTCAGCTATGTAACAGGAATTCGGAACTTCTGGGTACAGGTTAATCCCTCGTCAGTTATTCTCCGCTCTCTTTACTGCCTTTAGAGATAGATACTCTCTTGGGGAAGTAGCGAAGAAGTACAATATCTCCGACCGAACTAACCCACCTGTATGGCACATTCACGCTTTTGGAATTTTCAACAAGGAGAGGGTTCGTGTCCCCTACGAAAAGACCGTAGAGATCTCCTTCCTCCATATCCATAACTACGTTGTTCACAGTCCCCAAAAACATTCCTTTCTTCGTATAAACTTGAAGACCAATCATCTCCGATACTTCTTCTAGCATGTCAATCATGACCGATATTGATTTCCCATTTAAAATCTTTTCCTCAGTGAGAAGGGGTTTTTTAGTGATAAAAGACCTAA
>CAZFVW010000060.1:7239-9398 GCA_964522285.1 uncultured Thermoplasmata archaeon
AAACCATTTTAAATCAAGGAAATGATGGATGAATGCCCGCTTTGTTGGGGAGAGATAAACGACGGCGTTTGTAGTATGTGCGGCTATGTCATGGGGAGCTATGAGATCGAACGTCCAGAGAACGGACATGTTGGAGGTGCGTCGAATAAAAAGAACATCCAGATATCGAAATCTATCATGACCCTAAGGTCAGCCTTATTAACAGATTTTGAAGTAGAAGAGATAAGGTCCGCGGTATCTTCTTCCGTGGAAGTTATGGCTATACCCCTTTCCTTGAATGTATCTAAAGATATATCTTTGGATGAGAAAGAGAAAGAATTGATAAAAGCAGCTCATGGATATTTTAAAAGTAGAGTTATTCCGGGCGATATCGTCACGAAAATACTTAAAAGGTCTGACATAAGTACTA
The DNA here is from genome assembly GCA_964522285.1 of uncultured Thermoplasmata archaeon. Lineage (GTDB taxonomy): Archaea > Thermoplasmatota > Thermoplasmata > Halarchaeoplasmatales > Halarchaeoplasmataceae > CAZFVW01. Next base: position 7,649 of record CAZFVW010000060.1, read on the forward strand.
AGATAGGTAATGCCTTTTTCTATATGGATGAATATGAAAAAGCACTGAAATACTACGATTCAACACTTACTGGATATCCTAGAAATGAGGAGGCGATGTACAATAAATCATATACGCTTTTCACCATGGAGAGATTCGAAGGATCTAAAAAGCTATTGGAAAAAATACTGAATATTGATCCCGAAAACGATAAAGCCAGATATCTATTGGAATTGGTCGGACAGATGAGATGACATTTTTAACTAATCATTTTACATAGTAATAGGGATATTCACGAAGTAAAAATCGCATATAAGGACTACTCTTTTATAGTAAAATGCAGATGTACCTTTGTAAGACGTATCGTCAGACAAAATATAGAGTTAGAAGGAGTTAGGCACGGATGGGATGCCGAAATAGAGACAGCGAAGCCTACAAACGGCATTACGCACTGATGGATTTACTTCTGATATTATTTTGGCTGCTGGTAACCGGTATACTGTTCGATATACTCAATGGGCAGGAGATATCCCTATTCGCACTTTTCAGCGGGGTGATAGCTGCGAGTGCAGTAACATTGACGGCTCACGAGTTCGTTATAAGGGGAGAAAAAAAGGAGAAAGAATCTCTTTCTGATTATCTGTCATCTTTGAAGAATGTTATCGCTCTGATAATCGACGTTAGCTTGAAACTAGTTGTCGCTAATGCCATCCTTGTTCACCAATCACTTTCTCTTGATATAGAGCCGAGGATAGTCAGAGTGAAAGTAAGTCTGACATCTGAATCAGAAGTTACACTGATATCTATGTTGATAACCCTAATACCCGGGACCATAGTTCTCGATGTGGAGGAAAAAGATGACGGATTTTACTTACTAGTCCACTATTCATATCTTAAATCTGAGGACCTGGTCGAGAACATGACCGATAATATCGAAAAATGGGATGCCAAGATAAGGGGGCTTTTCAAATGAGTGTCCTTTCGATGATATCTACGATCCTGGTTTTCGTGACCCTATTCGGCTCATATAGATTGTTCGTAGGTCCGACGGTATACGATAGACTGATATCTCTGAACCTTGTCAGCGTTATAGTCACCATAATCTTGATAATAATGAGTATAGATACCGGCCTTGGACTTTACCTTGATATAGCCATATCGTTCGTCATGCTGAATTTCGTAGGAACGATAACATTCGCTAAGTACCTGGAAGGGGGTGAATTCGAATGATCATCGATATCATCTCTTTGTTCCTGATGGCTCTAGGGATAGTCATGATGTTTTCAGCCTCTTTGGGTATATTGAGATTCGATGATGTTTTTATGCGTTTACATTCGTGTGCTAAAGCCAGCACGGGTGGTGCTATAGCAACTCTCATAGGTGTATTGATGAGGACGGGACTTCAGACTGTATCTGGAAAGATAATCGTAGTTATCTCATTGGTCGTGATAACTGGTCCGATATTGTCCCACGCGTTAGCCAGAGCAGCTTACCTCAAAGGAGGTCTAGCTGCCGAGGTATCTTTCATAGATTATCGATCAGATGATCAAGAGGAGAAAATGAAAAAAAGTAAGGGGGAGAGCCAAGATGGTCACTGAATTGTTCCTGGTGCTCTTTTTGGGGGCATGTATCTTGGTCGTCTTCGAGGAAGATATCATAATGGCTCTTATATTTCTCTCTTTATCTTCTCTATTTCTGATAGTTCTTATATATCTACCTTTCCGTTTTTTCCAATACTCTTGTCTCTGATGCAGGGGAGCCGGACCCGGAA
>CAZFVW010000061.1:0-9331 GCA_964522285.1 uncultured Thermoplasmata archaeon
GGATTGTTCCCAACATAAGCGTACCAGTTAGCACCGTCCTTCGCAGGGTCACTGCTGGTGAACCTCGCCTGCTCGGCGGAGTACATCCTCGCTCTGTAGTAGTACTGTCCGCTCTCCTCGTCGAATCGACGTCCCGTGAACTGATACGGGTTGAAGACGAACTCATTCTTTACAATAGCTTCTCCGAACGGACTATACCTGTACATGTTCACCACACTTTCGTTCCTATCTATCACCTCTGTTACAGAGCCCAAACCGTCGTACAGATAGAAATATTTTTTCCCGTCGATCGTTATCGAGATCGGGTGATCTACGAATACACCGTCCATAGAACCGCATGAGCCGCATCCCGAACAGCTTGAAGATTTGCCAGCTATCGGGTGCGTGTACCTAACTGTTCGACCGTCTTCCCACATCTCGTAGTTTACGTTCTGACCATCGTAGAGATATCTTACATTAACATCACCGCTTTTACCTATCCTTCTACCATCAAGCGCATATCCGTAGGAAACTACAGGATCTGAAGATGATACAGTTGAACCACCTACGGACTCTATACCCGGATCAATAGGATCTCCAAGTTCACCTATAGAGGTAAGCATATTGACTTTCTGGCCGTTCAAGAAGGTGGAGAGATATCTGTAAGTGGTGCTTCCTTCTATTAAATTACCATTATTATCATAGGTAAGATTTACACCATTAGATCTTATTAATCGGTTTTGTATATCATATTCGTTGTTTACTGAACCTACAACTACGCCATCATTTAGGAATTTCTTTTCAACAAGATTGTTCCTATTATCATAATTATATTGGGTTTCGCTTCCATCTGGATAATTTACACTCGTAAGCCTATTCTCCATATCATAATTGTAGGATATAGTACTCCCATCCGCTTCTGTTACACTAACCTTATTACCGTTGAAATCGTAATCGTATTCGAAACTTGATATAACTTCGTCATTTGATTTAACATTAGTAATCCGAGTTAACAGATTTGCTTTGTTATATTCTCTATATATCCTAGTACCGGTGGGGTATGTAGTTTCAATCAATTGACCCAAGGCGTCATAGTCATAGGAGGTTGTATCTTCCTCTAGATCTGTGAGTTCAATGTCGTAGATGGTTTGATGATAGTACCTATACTCTTCGTAAGTTGGTTGATAATGGCAATCAGCTTCGACCAATTAAATATTGGGCCAGTTCTTTCCCCCATTCTCGCTGGGATGGTGATATTATCAGTAGGAGTTTTACTATATCTTTTCAGAGATAAGTACAAAGAATATTTTGCGATCGTGTAGAAGTTCTAGGTTATAATATCTCCCTATTCTACATACATCTTAACGAGTATATTCAAAAATAAATTATATACTCCTACCATTCTACTAACCGTAAGAGCGTGAAAAAGATGGAAGAAGATGAGGAAAACCGTTCCCTAGAAACACTAGCTATCCACAGCGGGCGTGAGATAGACGAAGAGACGAAAGCCGTAGTGCCACCGATACACCTATCGACGACCTTCGAGAGGGAAAAGGACGGCAGCTATCCAAAAGGGTATATCTATGTGAGGAACAGCAACCCGAATAGAGATTCTCTGGAAGAATGTCTCAGTAATATCGAAGGTGGGAAGGAAGCAGCGGCTTTCTCTTCAGGGACGGCGGCGGCCATGGCGGTGTTCCAGTCTTTGGAAGAAGGAAGTCATATTATCGCACCGGATGACGTTTATCACGGGACATCTCATCAGCTCGACGAGATGCTGAAAGGCATCGATGTTACATACGTCGATATGACTGCCGTCGATAATGTGAAAGAAGCAGTGAAGCCAGAAACTTCGCTGTTCTGGATCGAAACACCGTCGAATCCACTGCTCAAGATCACGGATATCGAGAAGGTCAGCGAGATAGCGCGCGGATCTAGGGCTCTAAGCGTAGTCGACAACACTTGGTCGACGGGTGTCTGTCAGCGGCCGCTAGATCACGGTGCAGATCTGGTTGTCGATTCCACTACCAAGTACTACAACGGCCACAGCGATACCATGGGAGGAGCGGTCGTTACGAAGAGTGAGGACGGTCTCTGGGAGAAGATCAAAGAACAGCAGATCCATGCAGGCGGGACACTAGCTCCCTTCGACTGCTGGCTCACCCTGAGGGGGATAAGGACTCTGCCGCTGAGGATGAAGAAACATTCCGAGAACGCCATGAAGATCGCTGAATTCTTAAGCGAACATCCGGATGTTAAGGAAGTCTATTACCCGGGATTGGAAAGCCATCCAGGTCATGAGATAGCTGAAAAACAGATGGAACTTTACAGCGGTATGCTGTCTTTCCGGGTGAAGGGTGGGAAAGATAAGGCTTTCGATGTGGCTGGAAAGGTTGATTTGTTCACAAGAGCGACGAGTCTAGGTGCGGTTGAATCTTACATCGAACATCGGGCATCCATAGAGGGAGAGGGAAGTACCACACCGGACGATCTTCTAAGGTTGTCAGTCGGCCTGGAGAACTGTGATGAGCTCATCGAGGATCTCAAACAAGCGATTGAAGATAAATAAATATTAAGATGTGAATATTATGGGCCGTGATAGTGAGGAAGGAAAAAAATATTTGGACACGAAATCTAGAATGTATTTGATATTCGCTGCGGTGATTGCAGTTGCATTAAAATATACGTTGGACAGCCAGGATATCGTTACAAAGGGGATCATGTTGTTCGTTCTTGGTCTACTAATATTCGGAACAATTATAACTTCAATTGCTTCTGATAGGGCTGATAAAGAAAGGAATATCGATAAGAGTAAGGAAATTTTCAGATGTAAACATTGTGGTAAAGAATTCAACTCAAAAAAATTAAAAGACTCACATGAGAAAAGCTGTATAGATATGAAAATTTAATATATATCTAACCCATGTGGATAAAGATATCCATGCTCGATGATATATTGATATACGGATTTTCTTTTGGATTAGTGGGCGTTATAGTTTTCCTTTTTTTAAGATTTGGACCGGTTAGCAAGTCCTGGTTAAACATCTCGAAGCAGGAGGGAAAAAAACTTAAAAAACTTCATAAAAGGTACAAAACTAAGAAAGGGATTAAGAAACAGAAACCGAAAGGTAAAGCCCTGTACAAAAAGAAGATGGTATCTCACGATGGGGTAGCCATCTACCCCGAAGGTCTCTATGCAAAATTCTGTATCGGGAAAAAGGGAAAGTACAAATTTATACCTTACAATCGGATCTCTGGTATCTACCCTGTCAAGATAAAAAATCAATTTTCAAAATCTGATTCTAGGATGTTTGGTTTAAGTTCATGGAAATCACTTCAAATCGAAACGAAAGATTACCAAACTCTCCTAATAGACTCTAGGAAGCATGATTTCGAACAGATAATACCGATATTGAAGAGATCCATGGGTGTGAAATGGAATCAAGTTTACAATGGAGAAGAGGTCATCCAGGGTACAATAGGAGAAGGTAATGTCGGAGTTCATGAATATCTGAGAAAAAATAAAGAAGAAAAAGATTATTTTGATGAAGATTCAAAAACAGACATTTCCGGTACGGTATGGGATAAAAAAAGTAGAGATAAAGAAAACATAAAAATCGATAAAAGTCGAGGGGCATTACTATCAAAAGAAACCCCTAGTCAACTTGAAAATAGAGAAAAACGATACAGCATCGTCGGGATATTATTGATGGTAGGAGGTATTCTGTCTTTAGCTTTGATGTTATCATCTTTGTCAAATATATCTTTATTCGGTTTAGGGATCATATTGAAGATCTTTTTATTGATGTTAGGGATAATGTTCATTCCTATCGGATATTTCGTATACCGAGCTTCGAATAGGCACAAACCAATTAAGATATATGAGAATGGCATTTTAGATTACGTTTTGGGTACTGGTGACGAGCTTTTTATCCCTTATGGGTATTTCACTGATGTGGAGGAAGGGAATAATCCAATAGATGGTGAATATTACCGCCTCGTAGCGAAGAAAGACAAGTACTCCGTTGCGATTAGTAGAGATATACCAAATATCGATAGATTAGTAAACGAAATAAAGAAAAAATTTGATTCGCCCGATCTAGATTATGAGCCTGAGAATGATTTAGAAAAAAATATTTGGAAAAAAATTGAACCCGCTCTTTATTTTGTAGCTTTGGCGATCGGGTTCGGATTTGCTTCATATTTATCCTTCAAAGCATTTGGAGGAGGTTCATTAAATAGCCTCATGTTCGGGATAGGTATATTAGGTCCAATCTTTTCATCTATCTTCATCTTTTTGATCGGTTATAAATTGATATCAAAATTCAAGGAAATTGATGTGAGTGAAGGGATAAATATAAAACTCGTAGCTATCTTCCTCATAACTATACTGGTAATATTTTCATTTACATATGGTTATAGTTCGATGTCCATGAATGAAAGCAGTATTCAAATTGATAAGACACCGATGCCTTCAGAAAGTATAGAGCTGTCTTTTTTTGATAATAAAAGCGAGGTAACAACAGATCAAAATATAGTTTTATCTGATGGTGACTCACTAAGACTTTCAAATATGGATATCCACATGAATGGTTCAAGAGATAAAATCCCGATTATATGGGTAGGAGAAAATTCATCTCTATTTATCGAAAATTGTACCCTTAAGTCAATAGATAATGACCATGGTTTTGAATTTGAAGTTTATGGTGAGATGGAGATAACGGACTCTGAAATCTGTGGTTTATGGGGTGACCCAGATATGAACAATGGAGATGGTGGTATCGAAATCTATTCAGACGACGTTTTGATCGATAATTGTAGAATCTATGATAATGTGATAAATGGTTTATTGATCTATGATGCCTCACCGATTATCACTAATAATGAAATTTATGGCTGTGGGGATGATGGTATCGAAGTTCACAGTTCAGATATGGTGTTTGAATCAAATGAAATTAGAGATAATGATTGGGGGATGGTTATATTTTCAAATTCAAATCTGGTTATTGAAAATAATACGTTCCTAGAAAACCAACATGGAATTTCGATAGAGGATTCTAAACCTATCATCATCAACAATCAATTTACTAGAAATACAGAATACGCCATCGAGGTTGGATCAAATAGTGATCCTCAATTCGAAGGAAATGAGTTTTCAGAAAATGAACAGGATATAAGTGAAAATGAGGATTATATAGGATTATTGGCTGAGCTATGTGGTTTTATCCAATATGGTTTGACTCTCACATTTTTTGGAGTACTGTGTTTCTTACAAAAACGGGAATATGGGAAAATTTTCCCCTCGAAAGAAAAAGATGATGGATTTTAGACAGATCCATATAAATATGATATATCACTAAAATACTTTAGTACAAGAACAGATTAATCTATCGTAACCGGATACTTAAGGTGTTCTAGATGTCATGGATAAAAGAGATAGAGGAAGATGAAGCAGAAGGCGAACTGAAAGAAATTTACGATGAGATCTCGGGAGCTAGAGGTAAGTTATCCAATATAATGAAAGTCCACAGCTTGAACCCACAGGCCATGAGGGCTCATATGGACCTATATCTCTCTATAATGTTCAAGTCCTCGACCCTCAACAGAAAACAGTGCGAGATGATCGGTGTTTCCGTTTCTAAGACGAACGGATGCGAGTACTGCGTTAATCATCACGCTGAGGCTCTCAACCACTACTGGAGGGACGACGAGCGCATCGATAAATTCATAGATGATCATACTAGAGCGGGGTTGGATGACGATGAGGAAGTGATGCTCGACTACGTTATCAAATTGACAAAAACACCAGATGGGATGAGTGAAGAAGATATCGAAAAACTCAGAGAAGCGGGATTTCAAGATGAAGATATCCTGAACATGAACCTCGTTGCCAGTTATTTCAATTTCGTCAACAGGATCGCTCTCGGTTTGGGAGTAGAGTTCTTGCCGGAAGAAGTAAAAGGCTACGATTATTGAGGAGAGACCATGGCTTCGTTCGTGCTTGACTTTGTAGGAAGTTTCGTTCTAGCAGTTCTAGGATTCTTGGCCTTGATAAAGATCATCAAAAGTGCTAGAGCGAGGAAGCAGGTATGGGACGCTTTCAAAGAATTTGAAGATGAGAGCGAACTCGACAGACGTGAAGGGCTCAGTATATCTTATGGGGTACCAGATATAGTGGGATATATAGATGATCGGAAGGTATACATCCATCCCGTGAGGTCTAAAAAGGGGAAAAAACCTAGACCCGCTAAAACGATATATGCCATCGAGAGCAACATAGATGTGAACAAGAACGTGATAATCTCATCTCCAGAAACGACGGAACAAAATCCTGATCTGGCCGAACTAGAAGTACCAACGCTTAAGAGATACGGGTTGAAAGTCAATACTGAACGCTACGATAACCATAAAGCTGTCGAACATATGGTCTCGAAAGATGTTGCGACTATGATAAACCGCTTGTTCGTCAAGCACGGGGATGATTTCAGGGCATTGATCTTGGAACCTGGCATAGTGATGTTCAGCACTTTCAAGATAGACATCGATACGGAACAGATGAAAGAAAAATTATATGATACGATCAAGCTCGTGGAATCCATGGAAGATAATCTTCCAGAATCAGAAGAAAGTATCCAAAATGAGAGATTGGAAGAATTAGAGAAGACAAGTAAAACGGTCTACGCTGACATGGTGATAATGACGTTGGTTATCGCCGCGTCGATCTATATCATTTACGATTCTCTGAAAGGGATGTCCTTCCTATTCGTGAATCTAGGTATGATCCTCTCCCTGTTGGCAGGAGCGAGATTGACCTCGATAGTGTACACTAGAGGATGGCTCAAGTCGTAAATGATTTAGTTTAGGAGATGGATTGTTAGTTCATGAGTGATATCAAGTTCGGGATCTGTGGTGACATAGACATACAAAATACATCGGATGAAGACGATATCGGATCTATGAAAGAGATAATTATGGAATTAGCTCCAATGCTGGAGAGATGGTTCGATGAAAAGTTAGACGATATAGAGAAGGATATGCAGAACATCAAACCCATCAAGAACGGGATACCCTTCCCTCAGAGATATCATACTCTAGACCACATGCCCTTCAACCTTTTCGTCCCCCAAAGGCTGTTTATCTCGTACACCGCCACCACTTTTTCATAGATATCTATCAGGTTGAACGAGTTACCTCTTATGCTCCTTTGATAAACGCTGCTCATAGAGTTGGCGTTCACTATCACAGTATCACCTACCTTGGCGGCCTGTGGATGCGAAGATGTGCCGGTAAGCACCAGATCCACACCAGCGTCAACGACCTCTCTCAACATGTCGCCAGCGTCCTCTAGAAGTCCCTTTTCACGGCTGTGTGGTATAGGAAGGAGGTTGTGATGTAGGAATATACCCCTGAAATCTTCCCCTCTACCTTTTATATCACTTACTAGGGCTTTCCTCTCTGTTTGTCCAACTATACCTATAGGAGAATCATATTGGGCGGTTGCCACTCCTTTCAAAACTATCTCCCCGTTAGTATAAGTTTGATCTATATCTCCAAAATGTTTGGAAAAAAGCTGGTAACCTAGGTAATTGATATCTCTTCCTGCGGGCGTGTAGAAAACCGGAGGCTCGATCTTAGACATAAGCTTGGTGGCTATATCATAATCAGAGGGTATTCCTTCTTTGACGACCCCGCCACAGTGTACCACGATATCAGGCTCTAATTTATTGATCTTATTAACGGCGTTTATAAAATGTGAGTATAAAAACGGTTTGGAATCCGAGATGAAAGTGTTCGAGATGTGAGCTATACTGAACAATTTCTCACCGAGATCGGAAAATATCCTCTTCTCGTAGCGAGGGTATTCTTTTACAGATACTCTACCGTCTATCCTCTTGGTAGTCACTTTTTTGATGTCCTCATCTATCTCAACAATATCATAAGAGTTGACGTCGCCGTATCGTGTCTTCCTCCCTGAAGACGTTCCAGCGTTTATGAAAAGTGTGCTCTCGACTTCGTGTACATTGGGAAAGTGTCGGTGGCCAGAAAGAACCAGATCAACATCTGATTTCAGTAAAAGGTCCAATATGTCTCCAGCGTTGGAAAGCACGTTCCGCTCTCTTCCCGCCATGGGTATGGGGATGGTGTGGTGGTGTATAGCCACGATCTTCAGGGATTTATCGATATAGTCGTTCAGTGAATCCCTCATCATGTCGTACTTGACCCTCCCGACCCTTCCTTGATCGCTGTCCATCACGGAACTGTTAACGTAGATTATGATTGCACCATCGGTCTCTTGGAGACCGTTTGACGGGCCTATATACTCCCCGAAAAGCTGTATTCCACCGTTCCTCGCATCGTGATTTCCGGGGATCGCTACATAAGGGATGTCCAGTTTTTTGAAAAATTCTTGAGCTTCTTCATACTCGTCCAACCTTCCGCTCTGTGTCACGTCGCCCGTATGAACTAGGAAGTCAAAATCACCTTCGGATATATCATCCAACAGCCTATCTATAGCTTCTGGATTGAAATGGGACCTCGAACCGAAATGTGTATCAGAGATATGACATATCTTCATTTCATTCCCTCGATATGAACGTGTCTAAAGAGCGTCTATCTAGATCGATCAGGTCGCTGAAAGTCAATATACCCACGATCTGTTCTCCATCTGTCACCAATATATGCTTGATATCTTTTTTCGACATGATCTCGAAGACCTCTCCGACCGACGTACCGATATCGGCGGTTATAAGGTCCGTTTCCATGATCTCTTCTACTGGTATGTCGGGAGATAAGCCTTCAGCCACTACTTTCCTTTTGATATCTCCGTCGGTGAAAAACCCCACTATCTCATCGTCTTCGAGTACCGCTAAAGAGCTGATGTTCAATTCTACCATCTTCTTCGCGGCCTCTTGAACGGGACTCACGGACTTGATGCCTATCAACCTTTTAGTTACAAATTCCTTTATCGGCAGTTCGGATTCGTACAGATCTGGCAGCTCGTGATTCATATCTCCATCTCCTTTTCCAATCTATCTATCACATCATCTAATATGATCCTTAACGTTTCTTCATAATTTTTATTCTTTATTATGGGTACTTCGTACCTATCAGCCATATCTAGAACGTAATCCTGGATGTTCCTGATCCTCTCCATCATCTCTATGTACCTCTCTGGATCTCTTTTGCTGCCCTCTTCCCTGGAATAGAAATGCTGCTTGTGTTGGTCTATATCGGGCACATCTAAAATATACTGGAAAACATGACACCCAGATGTGTCGATGTTTGTCTCTATGAAACCAGGAACTATGTGCACTCCGTTCAGCACGATGTTCAGCCCCTCTTTTTTACCCCT
>CAZFVW010000062.1:0-2053 GCA_964522285.1 uncultured Thermoplasmata archaeon
AGGATATAAAAGCAGCTCTGGAAGAAAAAAGCCACTGTACAATGGAAGACAAAGTAACCATGTTCCGCTTGGACATAAAAGGAGTATATGATGATGCGGATCGGCGTGCATTGGATAATAGAGAGTTGATCGAATGGGGTGACACAAAGATGTACATCGCTTCCGCGGAGGATACCATTATCAACAAGCTGTTGTGGGGTAGAGAACAAGACCTTGAAGACGCTTTGAGTATAATCACACGCCAGGAGGACCTGGAAGAGGAATACTTGAAAAGAACCGCTAGGGATGTAGGTGTGATAGACCTCTTAGAAGCTCTGGAGGAAAAGGCCGATTGACTAAAAGCCAATCACAGGATCACTTCTTCAGCGGTCTTCTCTCCTTTCTCGTATTGATCCTTGGTCGCCCCGATCTCAACGCCTTTCTTTTTAGCTAGTCTGTAGATCTCGTGTACGCTCGTGTCGAGTAGTTCAGCACCTCTAGAGACGGATATCCTTCCTCTTGAGATGAGTTCTAAGATGTAGTCCTCCGCTCCTTTGTACATCAACTGTCTCAGGGCGGTGGATTTATCTATGTGTTCTTCAGAAGAGCGTGCTTCCGCCAGTTTCAGCAGATTGGTCGGGATCCTCAATGGATACGGTTCAGTTCCCATATTATTCACCTCCTTTGATCTTTCTTATAACTTTTTTGTAAACATCAGTTCTAACCAATCCCTTTATCTGATTCAGACCTTTAAGAGATTCTTTTTTTGATATTATACCTTTTTTGTACATGATATATATTGTATTGCACGGCGTGAAATATTCAACATCGCTGAATCGATCTAGAGTGTTCAAAAATGCTCTATCATCCGATAGTATTGCATCTACTTCTTCTTGAAAATAAAGTTGGAAAACCTCTTTCTCTCCCTTACCCAGTGATCCTAATCTTTCTTCATCGATTTTTTCTAATTCATCGTTACGATCACTTACCTTTATCTTATCCATATCTTCCTCCACTACCTCTTCTATCAAGAATGCATCCTCATAAAGCCCCTTTTTCCCATCCTCCACTGATTCTTTATAAACCGCTTCTGGTATTATACATTCACATCTGGAAGCTAAGGCTCTCAGAACCCCGGCCTTTTGGAGTTTTATCAAACCGTCAGAATCTAAAACGATCTTGCTCATTATTATACGATGTTATACGCTATTTATTAATGTTTCGATTTTCTGATCCTCCGAACCATTCTCTAAGATACAACGTGATACAGCGTATGGTTCACATCCCTATGAAATGAGGGGGGGATCGGTGAAGCATTAATTCATTTTTTAACTAAACTCATTGCAAAAATCAGCCATCGTTAATCTTGTGATAAGTACACTATGTAGCTAATCGCTTCATCGATTTTATATACAAAAAGCAACAATGGGACCACGTACATGTTGGTCAATGTGGAGAACCTTGACAAAGAGATCAGGGACAGAAAGTTACTGAAGGATGTTTCGTTCACCATCCATGAAGGAGAAGGAGTCGGATTTATAGGCGCTAACGGCGAGGGGAAATCTACGCTGCTCAACATAATCACAGGTAAGGATAGGTTCTATACAGGGAGCGTCAAGCTGAAGAAAGGTATCTCGTACTCGTTCTTAACACAGGCGATATCGCTGAACGGAGATAACACCGTGAGGGAAGAGCTGGAAAACATCGAAGACCTGAATATCGGTAAGAAAAACGAACTTGAGAGATACAACGATCTACTCGAGGAGACCGATCCTTCCAGCGAGGGGTACAGCGAGATCGCACAGGAATATTCTGAACTGGTGAACGAGTTCCACGATGAAGATACCGGTAGTTCCACAGGTATCGCTAAAAATATCCTAATAGAGGATTTCAATTTTGATGAATCCATGCTCGATAAGAAACTCAAAAAGCTGAGTGGAGGAGAAAGGCGAAAGGTAGAACTGGCCAATTTTTTCTCGAATTATAAGGATGTGGACCTATTCATAATGGACGAACCCACCAACCACCTCGATCTAGAAGCTAAAAAGTATTTCGAAGGGTTCCTCAACGATTT
>CAZFVW010000062.1:2063-9240 GCA_964522285.1 uncultured Thermoplasmata archaeon
ACGGGAGCTATCTGATGGTCGAGCACGATAGGGAACTGCTGGACAACACGGTGGGAAAGATACTTGAAGTGAAAAACGCCGAGGTCGAAGTCTTCCACGGCACGTACTCGGAATTCGAGAAAAAGAAGAAGACCGTGACAGAGAACAAGAAGATGAAACTGGATAGACTCGAACAAAAAGTGAAGAGCGAGAAAGAGGCGATAAAGAACCTGAAATTGAAAGCCGGCGGTGGCAGTGATTATGTAAATAAGGACAGGATAAGAAGGTTTGAATCCTTGAGAGAAGAGAGGGATGAACTCCGATTCGAATTGAGTGCTAAGAAAGTAAATATCAACCTCAATCTGAAATACACGCCCGAGGAGTACACCCTGATAGATGTCAAAGGTCTAACGAAGAGTTACGATGAAACCATATTCCAAGATATCAGCTTCGATATAAAGCCAGATATGAAGATCGCATTAGTCGGGCCTAATGGGTCGGGAAAGACCACTCTCATGGACATCATCGCTGGGAAAATATCTCCTGATTCCGGTGAGGTCATTGTGGGAAAGAAAACCAAGATCGGATACCACTCACAGGAGTTCATCCCGGCTTCTGAAGGCTATAAAGTGCTGGATGATATCTGGGACAAAACCTACGGTCGCCACATCCCTATAACCGATAATACGAACCACCTCCCGAAGGATAAGGAGGAGAAACTCAGGAACTATCTCGGGAGCTTCGGTTTCACCGGGGACGATGTCTTCAAAGAAGTCGAAGATCTCAGCGGTGGCGAAAAAACTCTGCTGTCGGTAGCCGAGATGATGTTCGGAGGCTGCAACCTGATACTTCTGGACGAGCCCACTAACAATCTAGATATCGAGAAAAGGAAAAAGCTGGAAAAATCGCTGCGGAATTATGAAGGTGGTGTTCTACTCGCTTCGCACGACAGAAGGTTCATCAAGAACGCTCTAAACCAGACCTGGAGTATCGAGGGCGATAAGATCGAGAGGGGTGTGCTGGAGTGAGAGGGGATGATTATAGTTGGATTGATAACAAAACGGTTTCAAATTTTTAACCTAAATCTTCCCCACCTCAAAACACCTCTTCCAACCTGTTCATATCCACGAGTTCCACATCCTCTTTAACCCCCCTCAGTTCATCTTCGAAGCCGCTTTTCGAGAACAATATATATCTCTCTTTCCTATCCTTTCCACCCCATCTAACTTTTCCTGCTTTCTCTTTCAGATCGTAAAAGACTCCAACACCGACTTTATTTTTACTCCATTTACATTCGCCTAAAACGATCTCGTTATCACCTCTCAAACCGACGACGTCGATCTCTTCACCCCCTCTCCACCACCTGCCCACTTTGTCCCAATCCCCCTGCAGATATTCCATGCAAACCTGTTCGAAAACGAAAGAGGTATGTATCCTGAGATTATTTTCCTCGTTTTTCAAGACCTTATCTATCTTTCCCTCTTCCAGCATACTTTTGTGGGTGTAGATGAACTCAAACCAGAAGTCGTAATAATTGTCGGTCAACTTATAGAGTGCGTTCCGACTTTCCTTGTTCTGGGTTATCGGGAATTCCTTCTCCACAACGTGTAGGTCTCGCAGATTTTTCAGGTACTGCGAAACTATGGATTTGCTCAACCCTGCCCGATTGCATATCTCTCCATACCTAGTGTTACCTTCGGCTATCGCATGTAATATGGAAAAATAATTACCGGGTTTTCTCACCTCTTGAACCAACAGATTTTCAGTTTCTTCGTAAAGATAGGCGCCCTTCTTCATCAGTTTATTCTTGAGATTCCAATCCACATCCTTATCAGCATCCATCAGATCCAAGTAATGTGGTATGCCATCCAAGAAAGAATAAAAACGCAGTCTTTCCTCCACATATTTATCCGGGAAGAAATTCTTCAGCTCAGCAAATCTGAAAGGTTTCAACTTCCATTGGCCGGTCCTCCTGCCGTAGAGTGGACTTTTATACCCGAGAACGTGAGTCTCCATCATACCTATGGACGAACCGCAGAGTATGAGCGTTACATCTTTTCCTTTCAAACTCTCATCCCAAATCTTTTGAAATACCGATGGCACTGAATCGTTCAATTCTATGAGGTACGGGAACTCGTCTACAGCTATCACTACGTCTTCATCTATCCTCTTCAAGAACTCTTTGAAGAGTGGTTCCCATCCATCGAACTCGATATCATTAAAAACCACATCATCTAAATATTCTGCCATCTGGCCTTGCAGATCCTTTATGTTTTCTCTCTCAGATTTCTTTGTAGCTAGAAAATAAACGTGGTCTTTCTGCCCGACGAACTCTTTTATCAGTTCTGTTTTACCGACCCTTCTCCTTCCATAGATAATCATGAAAGCACTTTCTTCGGCGTGCTGTTCCTCCATCCATTCCAATTCTCTCTCCCTGTTAACGAATTGTTTAACCATGATTATCATAATCGTGTTTAAACATATAAATATTATGGTGGCTATTATTCACAAATCATAGTACAAAAAATAAACAAAAAAGAAAAAGGGTGTTCTGATCGGCCAACAAACCGACCTCAAACGTCGACCGATATCTCGAGCTTTTCTACAAGCTCTTTGTACCTGTTCCTGACAGTAACTTCAGTAACCGCAGCAACGTCGGCAACCTCTCGCTGTGTCCTTCTCTGGTTGGACTTGATAGATGCGATATATATCGAAGCTGCCGCCAGACCCGTGGGTCCTTTACCGGAGACAAGTTCCTGCTCCTCGGCCTGCTTCAGTATGTCTTCGGCCATCCTCTGGACCTTGCCGTCCAATCCGAGCTCGCTGCAGAACCTGCTCAAGTATTCTTCGGGCCGTGTAGGTTTCAATTTCAAGACCAGTTCTCTGCTCAAGAACCGATAGGTCCTGCCGATCTCTTTCCTGTCTGAAGACGTGGACTCGGCAACCTCGTCCAGAGTCCTCGGTACTCCGGCTTTTCTACAAGCGGCGTAAAGTGAAGAAGCTACAACGCTGTTGATGCTCCTACCACGGATCAAGTTCTTTTTCACGGCTTTCCTATAGATCACAGCAGCACTCTCACGAATGTTCTTGGGCAGTCCCATGGTTGAAGCGAGTCTATCTAGTTCTGTCAACGCATAAGCAAGGTTCCTCTCAGTAGCGTCGGAAACACGTATCCTTCTCTGCCACTTCCTCAACCTATAGATCTGCGCCTTCTTCTTGCTGGGTATAGCTTTTCCATAAGAATCACGATTAGACCTGTCGATACCTGTGGATAATCCCTTATCGTGGACCATCTGGGTCATGGGAGCGCCCGTTCTAGCTCTGCTCTCTTCCTGCTGCATATCGAAGGCCCTCCATTCCGGACCCTCGTCCACGAACTGCTCGTCTATGACCAAACCACATTCTTCGCAGACAAGTTCTCCTCTATCGTAATCCTGTGCCAGATGCCTACTACCGCATTCTGGACACTCGGTGACTTTCTCTACTTTCTTCTCTTCTTTTTTCTTTATGGTACTATCTTCTTCATTCATCTTTTTCCTCCTCTACATAGATCTCTCTTCCCGAACTCGTCAATCGTGTATGGGTCTTGGAAAAAGGTTTTATCTCGACGTAAGGTCTATCGACTGGTCCGAAGATCCAGGTGACCGATCCTACATCTTTGTTCTTGTTATCGAACACTCTACTCCCTATAGGTACCGATTCCGAAAATCTGGCGATTATCTTCCCTCGATGGGATATTCTATCGATATTTCCTCTGATGTTCACGTTATACGTCCCTGCTATGTTGGTATAGAGTAAAGTATATACAACACGAGAGGTCTCTTATTTAAACCTTACGCAAACTATTATTAGTGTTTTTACTTCGACTCAAATAAACATTTCTGATAAACTTAAAATAGAAGCAGAATGGGGTTTCCTATGACATATGACAGCAGGAATCCTATGCACATCGGTACCAAGAACGGGATCTTTGGAGTGACCCAAGCTATCCTTTGACCATGTTCAACTAAAGAGAGATGATCTTCTTCCGAATCACCTCTCGGCATGTATTGAAATCTCTTCTTTCCGCCTTCATAATATTCCATGGGCCAGACGAAACTGTCAGGTATCTCATCCACGTTCTTCCTGTAACCGAAGAACATCTGGGGAAAACCAATATCCCCGTTCTTAAGGTTGATGAAGAAGTATATCATCGGTAATACAAGAAGTATCAGTGAGGAGTTGAGAAGTATAACGAGTGTGAACGGGAAGAAGAGCTGCATGGCTTGTATAACCTCTGTAGACATCTCGAATAGATTTAACATCTCTATCCGGGGATAGAATGGCACCAGGACAGCTATCACGAGGAGCGCCTTTGCATCGGCACCCCCGTATATCAACCTAAAGAAGTAGAACAGGAATACTAGAAGCATCATAATCGGTATCGTAGCTAGTGACCAGAATAACTTTTCACCTCCGATCTCTAATACCTGGTAGAAGAAAGTTAATATAGGGAGTATCAACCAGCCCAGTACCAGTATGTTGAGCTTCCCTTCTTCATATAATAGGGGCCTCTCATAGAAGGCCTCCATGAAGAGAACGAGTATAGGTATGAATATTAGATAGTACTTCCAACCGGCTCCCTGCGATAACAGGTCCACAGCTAAGATCACTGATGCTATGCATCCCATAAATATCCAGAGCTTGTTGGGGACCTGCCTCGTTTTCAGATCCTTCCAAGCGGCAACTATCAGGAATAAGATACCCACAAAGAATCTGGCTAAAGGAAGGTGCTCTATCATCTCACTCTCCAGATTCGTATGATATATCTACTATGTTCATAGAAACGTCGGCTGATCTTGCGGAATGTGTTATCGCTCCGGAAGAGATGATATCTGCATTACCGACATAATCCTTGAGATTGGTTTCATCTATACCCCCAGAGACCTCTACGAGTATGTCGTCATCGATCTCTTTGATCTTTTCGTAGATCCGCTTCACTTCGTCGGGGGTCATGTTATCCAGCATTATTATATCCGCACCGTTCTCGGCCGCCTTCACCGCCTCTTCCATGGAGGTTACTTCGATATCTATCTTTTTAGAGAACGAAGCTTTCTTGGCTCTCTCCATAGCTTCTTTAACCCCTCCAGCTATCTTTATGTGGTTATCTTTTATCAGCACCATATCGTCCAAGCGGAATCTATGAGTATCGCCGCCTCCGTCCTCTACAGCTTTTTTTTCAAATCTTCTAAAGCCGGGTGTGGTTTTTCGGGTGGCGGCTATCTTCGTATCTCCGGCTTCCTTCACCATCATATTGACCCTGGTGGCTATCCCGGACATCCTCATTATGATGTTTAGAGCGAGACGTTCGGCACTGAGTAAAGAAGATATATCCCCTTTGACCACCATCAATATCTCTCCCTCCTCGACCTGTTGACCTGCATCGAACAATATCTTTGTCTCAGCCCCTACTTCATCGAAAACTAAGGCTGCTTCCTTCAATCCACTGACAACCAGCTCTTCTTTGGCGGTTATCTCAGCTTTGATGATCTCTTTCCCCCCAGAACCTTGAGCTGAATCGAAAAGTTCTGTAGTTATATCACCGTAACCAAGATCCTCTTCCAAGAAGCTTCGGATATCCTTCCTGCTCATCCAGTCCATCATGAACACCTTCTGTGTATATATCTACGCGCGTGCATTGCGTGTATTTGTATTATAAGTGTATTATAACAGTGATATATAATATATTATAATGCGACCTTAAATCTCTAGCTCCTCTCCCTCTATGGGCATGTATACATCGAATTCTGAAAGGTCTTCAGCAACCATCTCTCTATTATCACCGTGCATCAGGACTATCTTCTCCGGGTCGCAGCCCTTTGCGAACTCGACTAGTTCAGAATGACCCGCGTGCGCTGAGAAATCGTACCTTTCTACGTTGCACTCCACAGGTACCGTTGCGCCTTTATCCCTTATCATACCGTGTTCTAGGAGTCTTTCTCCGTTGGTTCCAGGGACTTGGTAACCGGTCATCATGATAGACGTATTAGGATCCTTCCGTTTATCTATTATATAACTTAGAACGGGTCCGCCTTCTATCATACCACTTGTGGATACGACCACTTCTGCGTCCATGGCTTTCTTTCTAGAGGAATGTGATTTGACCTCGTTAGCAGAGTTCATGGCTTTTTTCAAAGCGCTGTGGGATCTGATGAAACCTTCATGGTTCTGGTATATCCTTCCAACTGTCCTTCCCATACCGTCGTACCAAACGTCGTAATCGTTGTCATTGAGGACCATCAGTATCTCCTGGGTCCTACCTACGGCAAAGACTGGAACTATGGCTTGACCTCCTTTATCAAGAGTCTCGTCGATCTTGTCCAAGAATTCGCTCTCGGTCTCCAACCTATCAGGGTGATCTTCCCCACCATAGGTGGTTTCCATTATCAGGTTATCACATTTCACCGGGTGCGTACCCCACATCAACCTGTTGTTCATGGTGTTTATATCTCCGGTGAAGAGTGTCGTTTCCTCGCCCCTTATCTCGTACATCGTAGACCCTGGTATGTGCCCGGCTGAGTGTGCCTCTATCTCCAGACCACCAAGATCCCTCTTGGAGTTGAAACCCACTAGATCGAAGGCTGCTTTGGTGTTCTTTATATCTATCTTATCGAAATGCTTTGGATAACCTTCAATATTAGCTATCTTCAAACTGTCGTAAAGCAGTAATTCGGATACTTCTACAGTGGGGTGAGTCGCCAATACACCTATATCGTTCATCCTTATCAATGAAGGCATCATCCCGCAGTGATCTAAATGAGAATGAGTTAGTAAAGCTACATCTACTATGGGTGGTCGCATCGGGTATTCCGGTGGTTCTGCTGGGAGCATGCCGTGATCGAAGATCAAACTTGTGTCTCTGTATTCCATGACCATCGACAGAGCCCCGACTTCTGACGCCCCTCCTAAAAATCTTAACTTAATATTACTATCTGACATTATTTCACTATGTAAACATATGGGGGTTATATATAGTCGTTTTCGATGTTCGGAGTCAGTATGTTTTTTCAGAAGCTTTTGAATCTCTTGACTTCGAAAACTTATAAATATATCCAAGCAATTAGAACCTCTATCAAATTTGAGAGCCAACTCTTTATTTATATAGGAGGATTACAACAATGAGAAGGAATAAAATGATGTGCGGGCTAAGAAGTTCAAC
>CAZFVW010000063.1:0-3300 GCA_964522285.1 uncultured Thermoplasmata archaeon
TTTTCTATATCTATGATCGTATAAATGAAGGAGGTCTCTTATGATGTCTGGCTTCTAAAAATTCTTAGATCGTCTCATCAGAAAACTATTTAAAAGGATTAAGGGAATGTGAGGAAGATGACAGATAAAAGTTCTGGAGGAACAGGTAACGCTGAAGAGACTACAGAAAAACATCAGTTTTACGATATACTCGAAAAAGAAGTTGACATCGAAGAAGAACTATCTGAGATACCAAAGAAGCGTTTCGTGATCCCCATCATAAAAAAGAATCTAGGTATAGACAGGACGGAAAAGATACCAAACGAGATAGATGAAAGATCACTAAAGAAGATCTATAAAGCTATAGATGAGATGATAGGAGGGTACGTTGCTGAATTGATAAACGACATCCTCCGAAGACCACTGCTTCTCAACGAGCTCAGAGATATCAAAGATATACAGTCTTTAGACGCGTTAGAGAGTAAGAAGTATCTAAAACCGCTTTTAGACTTCCAGGATAGTTATCTGAGTACTGATGATTGGAAAGAAAGCAAAACCTTGTTGGAAGCAGCGGATGACCTCCTCGATAATATCAGTGGAGGTATAAAGGTAGGGTATTCCAGCATACTGGAGAACAGTTGGGGTCTTTATTACTGGAAGAGCGGAGAATACGATCTAGCCGAGAAGAAATTCAAGAAATCACTCAGATTAGCAAAGAAGGTCAACGATAAAGATATGGTAGCCAAGGCATACCACGGTCTCGGTGTCCTTTACGGTGATGCCAAAGAGGACAAGATGGAAGCTGTGAAACAGAACGAAAAGTGCATAAAAACATTGAAAGAACTAGAACAGACCAACAGCAATCTCAGAAGAGAAGCTAGCGTTCTGAACAACATCGGCGTCGCCTATCACAAGATGGCCGAGGATAGTAAATTAAAAGACGATGATGAAAAAGTCAAAGAGTATCTGAAGAAAGCCGCGGATAATTACAAGGAAGCCATAGACCTTGCGGTCAAATTGAACTACTCACACATGGTCGGCTGGGTGTCTTTCAACCTTGGAGAGATATACGCTTACCTGGGAGAATTCGAGAAAGCCAACGCCTGTTCACAGGATTCGAGGGAGATATACCAGGAGGAATTAGACAATGAAAGGGGACTGTCAGGTGTGGAGATGCTCGACGCGGTCATAAACCTCCAGAAGGGAGACCTCGAAAGTGCGCTTGATTACATCAACAAAAGTTTAGATTTGAGGAAAAAGCTGAGAGAACCTAGAAGAACAGCAGACGCCCTTGTATGTAGGGGTGATATCAACATGGAGATGGGAGATATCACCAATGCAAAAGAGGATTACGAAGAATCTTTAGAGATATACGAATCCATGGGTTCTTCGGATGGGGTGGAAAGGGTCAAAAAGAAGATCAGCGGTATCGAATGAGAGCCAAAGATAAGGTGAAATTAGTTGGTTTACAAACTTGAAGAAGGGGAAAAAAGGTCCGAATTCGTGGGCAGAAAAGGTGAATTTAAGCTTATAAAGGATCATTTCAAAGGAACATCAACGGGTCATGAAGGAACATTGTTGATCTCTGGAGAGGCAGGCATAGGAAAAACCAGGCTGATACAGGAGTTCATCAACGACGTCGAGTCCGAGGAAGACGCCTTGGTCTTGAGAGCTAGATGTCTAGCAGAATCCAAGACGCCTTTGATGCCGGTCAAAGAAGCTTTCAGGAGATCGGATATATATCATCTCATATCTCAGACTTCAAATCCGAAGGTTATATCTACGTATTTGATGAACGAATCAGGTTTACTTATAGCGAAATCTGAGAGGGACCAAGATACGGCACTCGATCCCGATATATTCACATCTATGCTTGGAGCTGTGGGAAACTTTGTGAAAGATTCACTCTCGTTGATGAAACAGGAGAGTCACGGCGGTCTGAGCGGGATAACGTATAAAGATTACAATATCCTTCTGCAGAGCCACGGTAAATTGTCACTGGCCATGGTGATCCAGGGCGAGAAAAACGAGTTCCTGGTCAAAGACATAGAAAACACCTTTGAAAATTTAGGAGATAAGTTCGACTTGTGGGACGGCAATATAAGATCTGCAGAAGAGGTAGAACCGATGATATCCTGGTTCGTTGAGTCGGGGAAGTACGACGGTGTGGATCTTGTAGAAGACCCCAAATTGAAGCAGGAGAACCTCTTCGACAATGCACTCTACGGTATCCAGCGACTTTCGAAAGAACATCCTATAGTGTTTTTTATAGACGATCTCCAGTGGGCGGATTCTTCGACACTATCCTTCCTTCACTATCTAGGTAGGAACACCAAAGATGACCGTGTCCTTATAATCGGGGCTTACAGACCTGAGGACCTGTTGAATGTCGAAACCGAAGAAACTCATCCTCTGAAGAAAGTCATCCAGAACATGAGCAGAGAGGAACTTTTCAAGAAGATCGAGATCGATAGACTAAAGGAAGAATCGACCATCGACATCATCAGCTCTTACCTTGGAACCATCGATATATCCGAAGGACTACTTTCGAAGATACACACAGAATCGGGAGGTAATCCGTTCTTCGTCATCGATATACTACAGATGCTCATGGAGGAGGGAGCTATCAAGGAGATCGATGGTGTTTGGACTTCTGAGAAAGCTCTACAGGATATCCATATACCTTCGAGAGTATACGATGTAGTTCTCAGGCGTTTGAACAGGCTTTTAGAAGGTCAATACGACATCTTGGAATGTGCCAGCGTAGTGGGAGAAGAGTTCGAGAGCAAAGTGATACAGGAGACCCTTCAGATGAACAGGATAATACTACTCAAGAACCTTAACAGTTTAGAAAAATCTCACAACCTTATCCATTCTTTAGAAGGTAAATATCGGTTCGACCACCCCAAGATAAGGGACGTTCTCTATGAACGGATCAACGACGAGTTGAAGGAGGAATACCACAGGTTGGTGGCTGAGAGCTACGAGGAGCTTTATTCCGATACTAAAGATGAGATAGTCGAGATACTTGCCTATCAATATTATAAAGCTAAGGATGAAAAGGCGCTTGAATACTTATTACGAGCTGGCGATAAATCCAAAGACAATTTCAATAATATGGAGGCTATCTCTTTCTACAACGAAGCTTTAGAACTTCTTGAAGACGATGAACAAGTGATAGAAGTCAGCAGTAAATTGGGCGAGTTATATTTCATCATAGGCGAATACGACAGGTCTATCGAAGAATACGAAAAGATACTAGAGTTGGAGAAGGACGATAGGAAACGAGCAGACCTATTCCGGAATATATCAGACGTCTAT
>CAZFVW010000063.1:3310-9150 GCA_964522285.1 uncultured Thermoplasmata archaeon
GGGAAAGATACGATAAGTCACGTGAGTTCATAGATAAAGGTCTAGACCAATTGAAAGATAAAGATTGTATCGAAGGTATCAAGCTAAAAAGTTCATTGGGCTACTTAGAGTTGAAAGCTTCGAGATATGACAAGGCTCATGAAGTGCTGTTCGAAGTATTGGAGAACGTAGAAGAGCTCGGAGATAAAAAGGAACTTGGACAGACCTATCACCGTATCGGAACGGTTTACTGGTACACCGGGGAATTCAAGGAGGGACTAGAATTCCTGAAGAAAGCGAAGAAAGTGAGAGAAGAGATCGGAGATATCAGAGATCTATCGGATACATTGAACAACATCGCCATTATTTACCATGATCTGGGTGATCTAGATAAGGCTGAAGAGTTCTACTTCAAGGTGATAGATATAGAGAGGAAGGTCGGAGATAAATTTGGTATAGCTCTAGCACATAATAATATCGGGGCACTATACATGGATAAGGGTGAATCAGAGAAGGCTATGGATCATTACCGCACCAGTTATAAGATATCTCACAGATTGGGCGGCGAGGATACATGTGTAGATGCGTTGAACAATATCGGCCAACTTTACCATGACAAAGGCGAGATAGACGAAGCCTTGGAAAAATATGAGACTTGTCTTAGGATATGGGATAAAAAGAACGATCAATACAGTACTGCCATAGCTCTCAACAATATCGGTGAAGTTTACATGGATAAAGCAAAACTGGAAAAAGCATACGATTACACGATGGAATCTATGAAGATATGTAAAAGCATAGGCAATAGAAGTTTGAGTATCAACAATTACTCGACCCTGACCAATCTATCCCTAAAAAATAACGATGTCGAGGCCGCATTGGGATACGCAGAGAAGGCATTAGAGGTCTCTAAAGATATCAATGCCAGTATACAGGAAGGCATATCTTACAAGTTGATGGGTATAGTTTACAGGGATATGGAAGAGGTACAGAAAGCTTTAGAATATTTCGAAAGATCTATCGAGCTTTTCCAGGAAAGAGGCGAGAAAAGAGAGCTGGCTAAGACAAAATACGAATACGGTTTACTGCTAAAATCTATGGATGAGAAAGAAAAAGCGTTAGACAGTCTAAGCGAGGCTTCAAATCTTTTCAAAGATATAGGTATGGAATCCTGGGTCTACAAATCGGATGAGGTTTGTAAGGATCTAAACTAAGGAGTCAGTACTTCACTCATTAACATACGGTACCAACCTTATAGTGAAAAGATATCATAGTGAAAAAATATATATGTTCGTGAAGGGCTCAAAGGATAGATAATATGGCTCGTCATGGCACAAAAAGTATCGCGATATTTCAAGTCGTATCAATATTGACCTTACTTTTAATATTCGTACCAATCATATCTAACCTCACCATCCAATCAAGTGCAGCTTCAGAAAAAGAAGCCAATTTGCCTAAATGGAATAAAGGTGACTCCTGGAAATATCGGAGGGAACAACCCCAGGGAAACATGACAACGAGAGTTTTTTATTATCTCAACATCACTTCAGAGAATGCAGATATTACGATAGATGGTGAAGAACACGAGTCTTATGAGGCCACCTATAATTTCCAATATAGACTTACCACCGAAAAACATTATCACGAAAAAGAAACTTTGCACGAAACACTTTTCACAACACAGGATGGGAAAACATTGTTCTATAAACCCTCTTGGAAGAGGTTCGATTTTCCGATAAAAGAGGGTAAAACTTGGGAAGTTCATGTAACCCAATATGAAAAAGCTACAGGCAATTCTACGGCTAAAATGGACCTTAAATACGTTTGCAACGGGAGAGAAACGATCAATACTCCTGCAGGAGACTTTTTGACTTACAGGATAAACAGGACCGATCTGAACGATGATACGAGCTATGTCAGGATATTCTATTCGCCAGAAGTGAAAAATTTTGTTAAAAAGGAGTATGTTCAACAGAATATGCTCGTAGGTACAGACTTACTGGCCGATTATGATGTGGAGAAAGACGACAACGAAGATTCGATACCAAATTTAGGAGTTCCATTCTTCACAATGATCTTAGCTTTATCATCGACCATCTTCTATTACAAAAAGAAAAATAGATGATATAGCTATCCACCAAGCTTCTTATCAACCTATTCTTCATACTCGATTGGATCTTCCAATCCCGCTTCTCGAAAGCCTTTGAGTCTTAATTTACACGAGTCGCAGGTTCCACAGGCTTTCTTACCACCTTTGTAACAACTCCACGTGTATTTTAAAGGAACACCTAATTCATCGGCCTTCTGGATGATCTCAGCCTTTGTCAACTCGATCAAGGGATATCTTATCTCGACGGGTTCTCCCTCTACACCTGTTTTTGTCCCTTCTTCAGCAGCTTTCTGAAAGGCATCGTAGAACTCGGGTCTGCAGTCTGGATAGCCGCTGTAATCCACGGCGTTCGCCCCGATGAATACCGCCTCCGCCTCTATGCTTTCTGCGTACGAGAGAGCGAAACTCAGCAGTATGATATTTCTAGCTGGAACGTATGTAGATGGTATCTCTTCACCGATGTTCTCGTCGGAGATATCAGGTATCTCTTCACCCTCCTTTAGCAGCGAAGATCTGCTGATCTCTTCCAGAGGGATCTCGATTATCTTGTGCTCTTCAGCCTCATAATAGCCCGCTAGTTTTTTAGCGCTCTCTATCTCTCTATCGTGCTTTTGGCCGTAAACGAAGGTCAGTGCGTGAGTTTGATACCCCTCGTCATCAGCTATGCCAAGGGTCGTGCTGGAATCCAGACCGCCAGATAGCAGAACAACCGCCTTCCTCATCAGATTTTCCTCCGAACCCATGCGCCTTGACCTTTCGATTCGTCGACTCCTATCTCGACGCTGTTTATGTTGTCCGGGAACTTCAATTCATCGATAACGAGTTCTAGAAGATGTTCAGCGAGCTCTTCAGCGGTGACCTGATCCATCTCAAGGATAACTGTATCTTCTCTTGGTAAAACATATCTCTTACCCCCGATGAGTATTTTCACTTCATCATCCCCCATCGTCAGCCCTTCCATACCTGATGCCAGTAAAAAACGGTGATCGAACGAATCCGCTATCCTTCTGAGCTCTCTTTTAAGCGGCAAGAAGTCGTAAACAACTCCATCTGGGTTCTCCGTTCCTTCTATCCTGGCGTGGATGGCGTAATTATGTCCGTGTATCCTTCCACACTTTACATGGCCTGGTAGTATATGTGAAGCAGAGAAGCCTATATGTGCGTCCCAACCGTTCAATTCTAATCTTATCATCTTTTTATACATGATGTCGACGATTTTAAAGGTTTTCGAAAGAGGGCAAGATATTTTAGACTGAAGACGATTGCAGTTCGAGGAAAAACATGTCAGTAAAAGAAGGAGATCACATAAAAGTGAACTACACAGGGCGTTTGAAGGACGGTACGATATTCGATTCTTCCATAGAGAAAGTAGCCAAGGAAGCGGAATACTACGACCCGAATAGGAACTACGAACCGTTGGGGTTCACAGTAGGCGAAGGCAATCTCATAAAAGGATTTGAGGAAGGAGTAAAGGGTATGGAAGTAGGAGAGAAGAAAGAAGTAGAGATACCCCCTGAAGAAGCCTATGGAAAATCTGGAGAACACCCGCTGGCCGGTAAAACACTGATATTCGAGTTGGAAGTAGTCAATAAGGAATAAACACCCACAATAACTAAAACCGTTTCCCTTAATTATTATAATATATGGAAAAATATTTTCGGGAATTGAGAGACTTGTGATTGTTTGAAATACCGTTTCATTTATATCAAAATATCTAGGCAGTTTAGACCTAAAAATACATCGATAACAGAAAAATAACAAAAAGGGAGGGAGGGTGATTATCGTGATTTTTGAAACTTATGTGCATCAATGCAAGTACAGTATTTAAATATTATTATCATCAAAATCAGATAACCACCGTTTCATGTGCTTCATCTGCAGATCATCGATGCATATCCGACAACCTCTCTCATGGGTGTGACGTCGCCTGACGTGGCATATTTAAAAAGTTCGCCTTTCTTGCAGCTAGAACCGATCATCATCGAAGCCACCGGCCCGTATCCGCACATGGATATGCGTTTTTTCCTTACCGTGTTGAAAAGACCTTTAGCATCGTTGTTGATTATTTTATCGATAGCTTCTTTGTCCTTTTCGCGAGCTATATCCTTCTTCACGTAATGAGAAAAGTCCGTAGAAGCGATGATCACTACGTCCTTGTTTTCTATACTTTCTTTTATCTTTTTACCTAAGGATTCTGAGGTCGGATAATCCTGCTTGGACATGGTTATCGGGACCAACTTGAAATCGTTATTTAAATACTGTAGGAACGGTATCTGGACTTCTAATGAATGTTCCATACTATGTGCTGTATTATTTATCTCTGCATGATCTCCAGCTAGTTCCTCTATCAGAGCTTTATCCACTTTTACTTTTCCTAGTGGTGTTTTGAAGTCCTGGTCACATAAAGTAGGAGATGTACCGAACCCTCTGTGGTTGGGACCTATGATGATGAACGTTTCGGGAAAACCATCTTCGTAAAGAGCTTTGTAAGTATGGGCAGCTACCGGTCCAGAATACTCGTACCCTGCGTGAGGTGCGACGGCACCCTTGATATCTCTAGAGTTTCCCTCTTCTTCAGGTATCTCTCCGGGACCTAGCTCGTGTAAAAAACATTCCTCTATTTTCCCTCTCAACGCTTCTTCACTGCCGGGATAGAATTGACCGGCTACCGCAGGTTCTCTAACCATATGTTTTCACCGATTGATGAATTGTATTCTTCGTTTAAATAGCTTACGAGATAAAAATATCCTTTATCACATCGGTATTTATTTATAACTCTTAAGCATCTTTACAATAAACACTAAATTTAAGGGTGGAATCATGAAAAAATTTACAGATAAGCATAATCTATGTTCTGAGTTAAGTTATTCGAAAGTACTGGCTGTAGCTGTTCTAGCTCTGCTGATCTTCTCGACGCTGAGTGGTTTTGTTGCAGTGGGTGGGGAAGCTACAGTTGAAGAAAAGATAAAAGGTGAGACAGGTAAGGAAAGTATTGAAGCCGATATCGATAGCAGTGGTGGAGGCGGGGATCTGAAGAGTGTGACGCTGCAGCCGGGAGAGGCGGATGTTAAAGATACATATATAAGAACGGGAACTACATCTGAAGATAATAATTATGGCGAATCAGATACTCTTTTGGTGGGAGATTGGTCAGGAAATCAATGGCGTTCATTGATACAATTCGATTTGCCCCAAGATTTGGGCGAATTAGAATACGCCTCTTTAAAATTATATGGGTACACTACTGGAGGTACAACGAATGTGTCTGTTCGAGCATTATCAGAGGAATGGACCGAGGGGACTGGTGATGTTACAAGTTACATGGCAGCTAACTGGACACATCGAACAAATAACGATTCGTGGGCCGATCCTGGAGGAGATTTCTATAATTCACCAGAATCTTATAGATCGTGTGATTTGAATGATATATGGTACTCTTGGGATGTAACTGATATAGTAAAATTATGGTCACCATCAGGAACAAGGGATAACAATGGATTTATTTTACAGCCAGGTCAGCCTCCTTCTACTAGCGATTATGTATATTTTCATTCCAGTAATTATACTGATTCTTCATTCCATCCTAAATTGGTCCTATATTATTCTCCATTCCCGGACCAGCATATGGGGATGAACGATCCTCCTCAGGTTACTGATCTAAGCGAGAAGGAATACGGTCCAGTGACACATCAAACTGGTGCATTCGACGCTACTACTAATTATCCATTTTACGGAAATTCAGCTAATCAGT
>CAZFVW010000064.1:0-7100 GCA_964522285.1 uncultured Thermoplasmata archaeon
CTGTTATATAATCGTCCTGAAGGACATCTGTAACGATGTTCCTAGTAGCCCACGCTCTACCACCGAACAGATTGAAAGTTATGACTGATACGGGCAGTACCATACGCCAAAGTACAGCCCTATAGAAACTCCAATCGAAGGGGCCCTGCTTATCAGGGAAAGGATATGCTGCATCTGGGAAAAGATCAAGCTGATAAGAAAATATCAATATGGCTATCATCCCCAGCCACCACATAGGCATACTCGTTGTAGCCATACCGAAAATAGATAAGAATTTGTCTAGTTTAGTCCCTGCAACTTGTGCCGCTTTGAGCCCTACTATCAGACCCAAAGCTACGTAGAAGAAAGCTGCCGTTGTGAAAAGCAATATGGTCCTTGGTAATCGGGACATTATGATGGAAGTCACCTCTTTGCTTCCATCCGGAGCAGTGATAACATCTGAGTTCCCAAACTTCAACATCAGTGTATTTTTAGTTCTGTTACCTATCCTCACCCAAAGTGGTTCATCAAGATCATACTGAGATTCCAGCTGTTCTTGTCTCATCTCCTTATATTCTTCTAAAGCAGTAGAATTCAGCTTACGCAATTCCTCACTACTAGATATTTCTCCTCTGATCTTTTCGTGTATGTCAGTCCTTACCTGTTGTTCAGCTAAAGAACTGAATAATGTTGATATGATTAATACTACTACACAAAGTACGATCACCGCGTTCACGACCCTCAGACCAAAGTACTTCCAAGAGGCTGCCATCTTATCATCAAGGAATACAAATCGATTAATTTATAAAGATTTTGGTAGTTTTTTAGAAAAATACTCATGTTCACGATTTTTCCAGATTGAAAAATAGAAAAAATCAGGAAAATAAAAAATAATAAGAAAAAAAGGGTTTTGGTTTTTTAGGCAACTAGATTGAACATCTAGTATTCCTTTTTCCTGTAGATCAAAACAGCTGCGATCACAGCGAAGCCCAACAGAGCGAACGTGAATCCTGGCTGCTCTTTTTCTGCTTCAACTGTTACAGTGTGTGACTGATCTCCGATGGATACTACATATTCACCAGGTTCATCGAATGTGTGTGTGAATGATACGTCTTGTGTTGTGTTAGCCGGTACGGTTGTTGAATCGACCACAGTTCCATCTACTTTTAGTTGGACTGTGACTTCTTCTTGTTTTCCGTTAGCCACTGTTGCGGTAACCGTTGCTTCTTCGATCTTCTTCTTACCCTCATCAGGGTTTACTGTCAAGCTGCTGTATGTTACTTCACCTGGTATCGCACCGCCACCTGTTTCTCCAAGAACGATCACAGATTTTGATGCTGTTTGTCTACCTACTTGTGTACCTTCGAAAGCAGCAACCAAGTTGATCCTGTAAGATCCAGATAATCCTGATGTTACGCTACCTGGTACGGTATATGAAAATACACCGTTGGAACCAAGTGTAGCTGTTCCGTTAGCTACCACATCATTGGTATCAGGATCGACGAGTTCGAACGTAACTTCGACGTCATCGCCAGATGTTACTGCTCTGATCACCTGGTTCGGATAATCTTCCTTGATCTTTGCTTGTAAACTTACTGCTAGATCGTTGCCAGCCTGTATGGTGTTCGGTGATTGTAGGTTACCGAGTTCTATTCCGATGACTTCCAACTTGTTCGCCCAATAATCGTCCGCGAACGGATATCCATCTTCTTCTGTCCACCTTGTAAGTTCCATGGTGAATTCGGTGGTCTCCGCTATCATGAATGGACCTTGACCTATCATCAAGTGTTCATATTCATCATAGAAGGCCACTATGTTGTCGATGGTGGTTCCTGATTCTGTAGGTGTTATAGCTACTGAAGAGTTTCCGCCTGGGAAGTTCTCTTCTTTCAGGTATTCTGGTAACCACTCTTCTGATTTCATGTTGTTCAGAGCTTTCTTGAAGTCTGCGCACTGGTTAGGAGCTAAAAGATGCACCCAATTCTCTGCGTCACCGGAAGACCATGAATATGGTCCCGATGCTCCGTCACCGATGTTACTTGTCTGCATGATAGTGTGCTGTATAGCTTCGTTTATCTGCCACGGCTTGTACGGCGTGAAAGAGAAATAACTAGCTATCTTTGACTCGACTGGGAATGTGTAGTCACCGTAAATGGTGAATGTTCCATCTTTTTCTCCCCATTCGATACCTTTGATGTTATCGAACCAGGATGTTGCAACGCTGCTGAATGTTGAGTGGAATTTGCCCCTACCGTTGTTGTTTGCGAGTTCCTTCTGGAATGCGTACCATGCTAAAATGTCCGTCTCTGTGAATTCACTACCGTCGTGGAAAGTACCTAAGTTGAAGTCATAAGTCACCTTAACGGCACTCTTGACACCACTTCCGACCTCTTTCCATTCTTGGTCAGCTGTGTCATACCAAAGTGCAGTTCCTGGTACATCCATATTCTTATCTAGTGTTTCTCCAGACCATTCATAATCTGTTTCAAGAGTATAATCCGCTCTCATGCCTATCGGTGTTCCCTTAGCTGGGTCGTTTACAACTGCAAAGTCTACGACCATCCTCTTCTGAGTCAAGCTGTAGTAATCAGAATTACCGTCTATCCTGTTCCAGTTGTCCATGTAAAGGGCACCGGTTGACGAGTACTGAGCTACGTCAAATTTGCCATCAGTTGTCTGCATGGTTCTCGGTGAGAAAACATCCGACCATCCTGTTACTACGTCAGTAGCTGCAGAGACTATGACATCTTTCTTGTATGGATAGTAATCGTACGTTGCGGTCACGAAGACCCTAACGCTCTCTTCGACACCTATCCTTATACCTTTTTCGAAACTCTCATTGTATGCTTCGAAATCTGCTACTTGCCCGTTTACAAGATCTTTCGTGAGTGAATCCAACTCATCTTGTTCGTAATTCCACATGCTTGGATCGCCTATACCCGGCATGTATGTATACCAAGGAGCGTACATCTGAGCGATGCTGCCTTCTTGATATCTGTTAGCTGATGATGCTATCCAACCACCCGTGTAGAAATGCCACTGTAGGTCTGCTGGGTCGGAGTAGAATGCGGTGATTATCGCCTTTCTCCTGTCCCATAATTTTTTATCTACTTTGATTCCAGATTTTTCTAACTGGTCTGCAAAGTAGTTACCTATCTGTTTTCTGGCATCTTCTATCCTTATGATACCGGTTATCTCGACTGCTTCACCGTTGTACTCCCAGAAACCACTATCGGAATCTTCTGGAGCTACAAGATCGCCATTTTCTAAATCACCAGCAGTGTCACCTATAGCTGTCTTTATGGCTTCTATCGCTGTTTCTGGATCTCCAGTTGGGGTCATACCCATATCATCTATCACTGGTTCTACGAGAGTTTCATATCCTGGATCTTCCTGTTTTATACAGGTGTACATCGGACTTGCGTATCCACCGTACATGTCGTCAGCTATGAACTGCCTGTTGATCAGCCAATTCACTTGGTATCTGACTTCCTGGATAGCGAACGGGTTGAAATGCCATTCTCCACCCTGTTTTATCTCGGGTGTACCCAGGGTTTTATCGTGTACAGGATTTAGGTACAGATTGTTGTAGGAACCGACACTTCTCCAAGTCCCTAGTTTCGCTTTCCAATCCTCTGAAATCCCTTCGTAGTTTTTACCTTCCACAGTCTGCAGGAAGAAATCTAGATCTCCTGTAGCTGTATCGCCTAAACCTGTCTGCTGAGATGTCCTTACCTCTATCGATATGCTGTCTATGTATTTTCCTTCATCTTGTGCTATTGCGGGACTAGTAAAAAGCCCTAATGAGCCGAACACAAATATGGCCACCAACAGCAGGCTAAGTATCTTTTTCCATTTCATTTCAGTCTACCTCTAGCATAACAAAAATACTGTTTACTATTTAAAAGTTGTTGCATAAAACCTCGTTTTGCCGTTCGAAACCTTTTAAAAACATTTTCGTTATAATAGTCTGGCAGCATTCAAACCATTTTTTATATAAATGCAAAATCAGTTGTTATAAAAATCGTATGACATAGTGAATAAGGAAAAAGGTTATATGTGTGATAATTTAAATTAAATCATCATGATACCTATATTCATATCGTACTTATTCTATTTCTTCATCATTCCAGGGTTCATTGGGTTCGGTGTTTGGAAATTGTGGGATGAAACAGAATTTTTACACTATTTCGAAAAAAGAAAAACCAACATAAAGAACAAGAAGATTATAAATGAGAAAAAAAAGGATATCAAAAGAATCCAAATATATTTTGTTCTGTTCCTCATTATCTCATTACCTACATGGGGTTTCTTTTCTTCAGAGATCTCCGATTCACAGATGAGTAGGGAGGTTCACGGCGTGGGATTCGGGGCCTTTGTAACGAACCCCGTCGTTGAATCACTCGGACCTTCATATGATTCTGAGAAGATCATAGATAAGATGAGAAGTAACCCTAGTGTGTGGTTGCCGATAATACTGGACGAAGTGGTGAACATAGACAAAGTTACAAAATATCCCGGTCGGTTAGCTGTTTACAGGTTGATACAGGACAGATACGTTATCACTTACACTTATCTTGCTCCTTTTCCTATAACCAAATCCTATGGGATAGAATTGATAGATACCGGTGATGAAGATTACAAGATCCTTTCCCGCGGAGAGCAAACCGTGGTTTTTCCCCTGAATCCAGGAGATGCAAGTTCAGTAGTCCCGAAGACAACTTTTTAAGGTGAAATAGCTTGTCGAAGGGTTATTATTTTATAATCACCCCTATTTTACAGCAAGGATGCCCGATATAGAAATAGTACTTGTGGAACCAAAAACAACCGGTAACATAGGAGCCATAGCCAGGGTGATGAAGAACTTCGGTTTCAGCGATCTTGTTCTTATAAACCCACCTGAGATCGATTCTGATGCCAGAGTCAGAGCTATGCACGCTGAAACGGTACTGGACACCGCTGTTAAAGAAATCGATCTGAAAGAAGCACTGGAAAAGTACGATCTGGTAGTCGGAACGTCAGGTATCGAAACTGATAAGGAAAGAAGGTTCATAAGGCAGGCAAGCTCACCACGGGAGCTCTCTTCAAACCTGATAGGATACGATGGTAAAGTAGCACTGGTTTTCGGTCGTGAAGACCACGGGCTTTCTAATGAGGAGTTGAACCTGTGCGATAAACTCGTCAGGATACCCACGTCGGAAGAATACCCTATCATGAACCTTTCTCACGCTGTTTCGGTCATACTGTATGAACTGTATTTAGCCGATCTAGAAATATCTAAAGAAGAGGTTGAATACGAGAAAAGTACGAAAAGTGAAAGAGAGCGATTGATCTCTTCTTTTTCCGAACTATTGCAGAGGGTGGATTATCCTCAACATAAACACAGGAAAGCGGTCATAATGTTCAGAAGACTTCTAGGACGGGCGACGACTACAAAATGGGAATATCACAGGCTGATGGGGATAATAAATCAGATAAACAGAGAACTAGATAATCTTGAAAAATGATTATACATATATCTATAATCTATATTATCATATTATTTGATTACTTGATGCCGACCTTTTCAGCCATCTTCTTCTTCAACTCGTTCCTATCTTTAGCTTCGAGTCCAAAATATTCCTGGAACTTCGGGCTGGTCCTCAAGGAGTATGTCCTGCCGTCCCTCTCGGAAAGTATCAAGTCCATCTCGGTAAGTTTATCAACGTGTTCGTAAACCTTGTCACCGACCATCTTTTTCAATTCGCTCTGTTTGACCGGCTGGTAATAAGCGATAAGGGCCGCAGTCTTGAGAACGTCCTTACCTATCTCGTCGTCCATGAACTGCATGCCGTATTGGTTGTACGTGGGTTTCAACTGCATCGAGTACTTCCTACCTATCTTCTTGATCTCGATGGCGGTTTTACGGTTCTGATACATCCTTCTTATCTTCTTCACCGCTCGCCTTATCTCTGTTCTGTGGATGCCTAAATATTCCTCCATCTCCGGAACCGTAAGAGGCCTACCGGCTGAAAAAAGAGCGGCTTCTATTATACTAACAGTTTCTTCCTCATCGGAATCTACATCATGTCCCTTTGATCGTGATTGTTCTTCTTTCGTCTGCGTCTGCTGTTCTTGTTGTTCTTGTTCTTCCTGTTCTTCTTGCTCTTCTTGCTCTTCTTGTCCTTCTTGCTCTTCTTCTTGCTCTTGTTCTTGTTCTTCTTGCTCTTGTTCTTCCGAAGTTCCCTTTTCCTCTTCTTTTTCCTCTGGTCGCCCTTCGTCACTTTCTCCTTGTGGCATGGTGTTTGTAAAATGAAAACCAGATATATTAATCTACCGCAGAATAAATTAATCGTCTATTGATCCTTCAATCCAAAAAGACAAATACTTTATTTCAATAATACGATCCGAGATCATGCCTGTAATATCCGTAGATCCCGATTCACTGATGGATCTGACCGATTCCGACGAGATAGAATTGATGAACGATCTGCCCAAGATAGGGATAGAGATAGAAAGGATAGAAGACGAAGGCTGGGACCTAGAGATATCTCCAGATAGATGTGATATGCTCTCTATAGAAGGGATAGCCAGGACATTCAACGGGTTCAAAGGGAAGGTAACAGGTCTGCCCGAATATCGGGTCATCGAAGACGAAGATGAGATCGTAACGGACGTGGAACTCAGCGTTCAAGAAGTGAGACCATATATCGTTACAGCTGTTGTCAAAGATATCGAACTTACCGATGCTCTACTGAAATCTCTTATGGATGTGCAGGAAAAACTACACCTAACCCTCGGAAGGGGGAGGGAAAGGGTGGCGATAGGAGTTCACGACCTAGCCCCGATAAAACCGCCTCTAGTATACAAAGCGGTAAAACCGGACGACATCAGTTTCGAGCCCCTTGAAAAAAGACACGAGATGACGTTAGGAGAGATACTCGAAGAGCATGAGAAGGGGAAAGAATACGCATCTATTCTAGAAGATAAAGAAAAATATCCCATAATATTGGATTCAGAAGAGAAAGTGCTTTCATTTCCACCTGTGATAAACGGTACTTACACTCAAGTGGATCCCGAGACTACAGACCTTTTCATCGATATGACAGGCACAGATATGAAAACACTCCAGCATACTCTGA
>CAZFVW010000064.1:7110-9010 GCA_964522285.1 uncultured Thermoplasmata archaeon
ATTGGTTACCATGTTGGCGGATAGAGGTGGTGAGATCCACCAGACCACCGTAAGATACGGTAACGAAGAGATATCCTACCCTGACCTAGAACCAGACTCGATAACGATATCTCTCGAAGAAGCGAGAGATTTGATCGGTGTAGATATGGGGGAAGACGAAGTCATCGACATATTATCTAGAAGCAGGTTCGAATCTTCTATCGATGGTGACGAGATAAGGGTGACCTACCCCGCTTACAGGCACGATATAATGCATCCCTGGGATATAATAGAAGATATCGCATACGGTTACGACTTCGATAACTTCACCGGCGAGATGCCGAATGAGGTCACTTTTGGACAGGATTTACCTGCGAACCGGGTCGTGGAAGCGATAAAAGAACTTATGGTAGGCTACGGTTTCAACGAGGTGGTCAACTCCGTTCTAAGCGACGAAGAGAGTCAATTCCAAAAGATGAGACTGCCGGTGGACGATGGTGTCTCGCTCGTAGAGAATCCAGTAACGGAAGACCAGGGTTGTCTCAGAAAATGGGTGCTTCCTTCACTGATGACTAATCTGAAGGACAATAGGAACAAACCTTTACCTCAGTCGATATTTGAAATAGGTGAGGTCGTGGATGGTTCCGATCAGAGAACACAGTTCGGCGCAGTGGTAACCCACTCCGAAGCAGGGTTCACGGAGATCAAATCTAAAGTCGAAGGGCTCGCTAAAGGATTGGGGTTCACAACGAACATCGAAGAAAAAGACCACGGGTCTTTCATAAAAGGCAGATGCGCCTCGATAAATGTATCTGATGAAGAGATAGGTCTTTTCGGCGAAGTCCATCCGGAAGTCATCTCAAATTTCACACTTGAAAACCCGGTTATAGCGCTGCTGATGGATATCGATAAGATAGCAGAGATCAAGAACTAGTTAACTAGTGAAAAAATAAAAAGAAAAATAAAAGAGAAAAGTTTTTTGTTTTTTGGATCTCAAAGATTCTTCATCCTTAGTATACTTCGTCCTCTTCTTCGTAGACTACTTCTTCAGTGATCTCTTCCTCTTCTATGACCTCGCCTTCACCATCGGTAAATTCTTCTTCCTGTTCAAAGACTTCTTCGTCTACTCCATCGTCTTCAACGTCCTCAGCTTCCTCGTAGATGTATTCTTCATCTTCCTCGAATTCGTCGTACTCTTCCGGTTCTAACTCTTGTGGCTCCTCTTCACCGTAGTACTTTGGAAGTATCATAAATCCTAAGAACAAACCGAAGAGTAACGCGGCTATTATACCGAGTATCGCTCCTGCTATCATGTTGCCCGTTGGATCTGTCTCTCCATCTGTTTTATCTAATTCTCCACTGAGATCTATGACCTTCTGGCTTTGTACCAGATTGCCTAAATCGTCTTCAGCACTGACCGTGACTTCATTGACTGAACCTTCTCTCAAGGTTATCGTTTCCTCGAAGCTTCCATCATCGATCTTAGTTGGGTCTCCATTGATATACACTTTACCTTCTTCGTTTATACTGCCTGTGATCAAAGCTTGATTACCATCCAATTCGTAGGACCACGTTATTACTGGAGGTGTTGAATCTCTAGTTAAGGTTATATTCTGCCATGCTACATTTCCGGCCTCATCGATCGCCATTATTGGGATGAGTTTCTCTCCTTCTTTAACATCCACAACTCCTTTGAAGGTTCCATCCCTATATACATTCCACGAAGTTTGAGCGACATAAACTTTTACAAGACTAGATTCTCCTTCTATCTTGCCTTCTATTGTTATACTGCCCTTATTGAGAGTCGAGGTACTAACACTTGAAGGTTTGAGTATGGTTATTTCGGGTTCGGTTATGTCTTTATTTATGTATACCGTCGTTTGCTTCTGATTTCCTGCTATATCTGTAGTCTCAATAGTAA
>CAZFVW010000065.1:0-8277 GCA_964522285.1 uncultured Thermoplasmata archaeon
GATCTTTATCGTATGTATAAGGCCCGGATAGATGTTCATGAGTCCAAATATTTTTATCACTTTCAAAATCATCAGTATAATTGATAGGGAAAGGATTCTGTATATTGATAGTTACATTTTCCCCAATACTTGTAATCGAGGAAGAATTGATCAAAATAGATAGGCTTTCTCTCATTCCATTTTCTACTTGTTCATCTAGTGTTACTTCAACAAAGATACTAATTGTTTTGTTAGATCTGATTACTCCAGTATCAATCAAACCGTCGCTATTAGAGTCTTCTAATTCAGATCGGTTCGAGTATAATAGATCGACATCTGAATCATACTTTGTCATAACTTCGATATCGAAAGTATCGTTATGTATCCAATTATTAGTGATGTTAAAACTATATTTTGTGGTTTCAACTGGGCTAGAGAAATGGTCTATACTTTTTTCACTGATCGATATGTTCGGCCTAGGTTCGCCTATGTAGAAATCGTCGATATACCACCCTTCCTTTGGATGACCAAAGATAGATTTATCCCATCCTACATGGAATCTAACTCTGATCGTTCTACCTCGGTATCTAGAGATATCGAATAACTCATCTTCCCATCTTAGAGGTCTTTCATTATACGTGTATGCGGGATTTTTTATTAAGGGATTATAGTTTGTGCTTGTAAAATATTTTGCAGATATCACACCATCGTATCCTTCTTTTGGATGTATTATAACCCAACTTTTACTTTGATTGTCCCAGATCTCGAGGATTCCTCCATCCAGGTTATGCATATCTTCACCTTGGAATGAGTACAAGTGTGAAAAAGATATATAGGTATATTCTTGATTTTTGCTGATCTTGAAATAAGGTGAAACCAGTACGGAATCTCCACTCTGATCCGATATCGAACTTTCACTTCCACTCCACCAACTTTTTTCTCCGCTGTAAGATCTTATATCTGTTTTATTCCAACCGTCATGGCCATCGAGGCCATTCAATAGTTGGTGTCGCCATTTTCCCCTGTGATTTTCAAAATCATTGAAGTATGGAGTTTCGTAAGGGATCATGGTCCTTAATTTGTACTTAAAAGTATTGTTTCTATCATTAGCAGATATCATCTTCAACGTAGAGTTATCTATCATACCTAGCTCAGAGTTTGCCGGAACGCTGACTTTGAGTTCGATCGTTTTTGTTTCATGTATGGATATATTACCGGTGTTCGGGAGATTTTTTTCATCATCATTTGTATCCATCAAAGGAATACCATTTTCATCATAAAATGTAAAATTCCAACCTTTAAAAGAAGTGAAATTCAGATCGAAAGAGTCATCAAATTGACCAAGATTTGTTATATTTATCCTATAGGTAGTATTTTCTCCTCTATCACAATAAGATTCTTTTGAATCTATATCTACGTCAAATTTGTTCTCTGGAAAATCCGCATTTACTGAAACATCATCAATATACCATCCAACCCATTCGTTTGACCATGGTTCTACCCAAAAGTGGAACCTAAAGAGGAGATATTCTTGAGGTAAAAATTCGGTCAAGTTTACGCTCCCCTTCACCCACCCATTGCTGTTCTGACCGTAGCAACCCGCACGGCTCTTAGGAGCACCTGCATCTAATGTTTCATTATATCCTTCTTCTGGAACAACATACTGCCAAGTTTTGCCCAGGTCTGTTGACACTTCGATGTATCCCCCATCATCCCCGCTGTTTCCGGGATTATCACCGTATATGCTGTACCAGTGATAAAAAGAGAAATTCGCATATTCTGAACCCCTCAGATCGATGGCTGGGCTAACAAGAGTTATATCTGCATTTTTAGTATAGTTGTCCAACAGATTAGTTCCCCAGCATTTCGGTGAAGAGTGTGATGAACCAGGACCATAAGTATAACTGGAAGGATCTCCATGTTCCCATCTAGTACCTTGTCCGTTCTCAGTATTAGACCATGTGAAAGCGGGTGAATCAAAATCTTCCTTGAACTTTGGTGTTATGGGTAAGAATGCTTTGATATCTGCGATGCTATTTTTTGATATATCTTCGGACGATATACCCTGTATTTCACCATTGTAGGTAATCCCTGATACTGCACTCTCAGGGACATCGATCTCGACTGAGAAATTTTCTGACGATATGCCGGGTATCGGCCCCGTATCGATTTTTGAATCGCCATCTGTGTCTGTCAATGGTGTTCCGTTTGAATCTTTGAAAGTATGACCCCATATAGGTGATGATGAATAGTATAGATCGATGGTGTCTTCCTTTCCTCCTCGATTCTCAACGAAGAAATCTATCGTGAGGTTTTCACCCTTTTCAGCTAACATATATGGATCACTAGAACCTAATTTAATCCTAGATTTAGGTATGAATGTTTCAAATGATACCGTTGAATTGATAGAAGGATCCGAATTAGATATGAATGTGACTGTTTCGAAATCCGTGTACTTAGTAGGTGCACCACTAGGTATATAGACTTCGACAAAGAGTTCGACTAATTCACCTGGACCAATGGGCCCAACTTCTGTTGTGTTACTTATACCCGATGACACATCACTGTATACCTTCACGGTCCAATTTGAGAAGGATTTGGTGGTGATATCGAAAGTGTCTTCGTCTTTACCAATATTCTTCAGATTTATGTTATAACGGACTTTTTCTCCAACTACACCTTCTTTCTGCTGGTCCGAATAAGCTATCGCACCATCGTCGGGGGGTGAAAGAAATGACAGTATACGTTTCATCATTCTAGATCTCTCCATATGGTTGTTGATGGTAGCGAAATCGAAGGGTGTATATACCGTATTCTTTCCGTTTTTCACGTAAGCACTGGTGACTCTACCGTTATCTTTAAGAAATAGAGGTTTTCCATCTTTAACAGCCCATCCATCAGCGCTTAGTTCATCTAAACTTGGATCTGAATCTCCACCCCCCAAGTCGATATCGAATCCGTCGGTTAATGTGTTATTTTCGATACCGTACATCTTTTTTGGAAGCGGAAACCAATCTTTGAATCTGAAACCAAAATATTCTTCGAAAAAATCTTCATATCCGTTCGACCACGCGGAATAACTTGCACCCTGGCTTGAGAGATAAAGCTTACCACCTTTATCTAGATAATCGGATATCACTTTCCTCTCATCTTCGAAAAGGGGGTCATATGTGTTGTAAATATTTCCACCATCTACAACGTATCCTTTATCGTTCCCAGTGAACCATATTGAACACGAATGTTTCCCCAAAGCCCCGATGTCTGGTGTACCCTGTTCCTCAGTTTCCCAGATATTGTAAGTATAACCTGTGGAATTTATCGCATCGGTGTACCACCTTTCAGTGTTCATCCCTGCATCATCATCCACAAGTAGAATGTCACCGAGCACGTATGTATTTAAAGAGATATCTTCAGTGAGTTTATCGTCGTTGGAAGAGTTGAACCACATCTTAGTCATCTCAGGCGGATTTGAATATTTTATACTTGGAGGGATTGAAATGTTCAGATATATCGTTTTATCGGAACCAGGTTCTATGATGCCAGTATCTAAAGACCCGTCGGAGTCAGT
Organism: uncultured Thermoplasmata archaeon; assembly: GCA_964522285.1. Lineage (GTDB taxonomy): Archaea > Thermoplasmatota > Thermoplasmata > Halarchaeoplasmatales > Halarchaeoplasmataceae > CAZFVW01. The sequence goes on from CAZFVW010000065.1 coordinate 3,548, forward strand.
ATCCATTAAGGGGTTACAATCCTCATCGTAGAGAGATGTAACCCAACCGTACTTACTCTTGATTTGGATATTATATATGTCTTGTATCGTTCCATCGTTGATGATGTCTATATTGTAGGTGTATTCAGATCCTAGATTTCCAAAACCGCCTTTAGAATCAGGGTTGATGTCAAATCCATAGTCCGATGTAAATATGTGCACATCGTCTAAGTACCAACCGGGGAGAGGCGTTGAATCGCCGGTTAGGAACCTCCATCTCATATGGATCATCTTTCCCTCATATCCACTTAAGTCGAAATATTCCCTACTCCATGAAGGAGAACTATCCGTATAACCATCTCCACCTGCCCCACCGAAGAAACCATTGTTATATGGATATCTTTCGATTGGCTCGATCCGTTCCCATATATCCGAGCCGTCAACAGAAATTTCCAAGAAACCACCATCGTGATACTTTGACATAGCGTACCATTGATAAAAACTTAAGAACGAAGTGCTGCCATCTTTTATGTAAATTGGAGGTGAGATCAATCCACTTTCGGAGTTCGGATCAACGCGTCCATCAGGATTAGTTCCCCAACAATAAATTCCGGAATGAGAAGATGAAGGTCCAGCAGGTGAATCATCTCGTTCCCATACAGTACCATCTCCGTCAGAAAAAGTTTTCCAACCTGAACTGTCATCTTCGAAATCATTGAAGTAGGGGGATCTTATAGCTGTTGTAGTATTCAGCATAACTGAGTCTTGTTTATCTTCATGTTTGCAGGATTTAAATGTGATCTCGTGGTCATCGTATTTCAGCCCAGAGGAATTCGGGTCGATAGTTACCCTTGCTTCCATCTTGAACGAACCACCTGGCGAGACGTTACCAGTATCTACGATTCCATCCTTGTCTGTATCTATCAACGGATCACCTAGGGAATTGAAAATGTCGATATCCCAGCCTTGTTTTGAAGTAATATCATCCAGTCTGTATCTATCAGTTTTTTCACCCGTGTTCATGATCGAGATATTATACCTGACTTCTTCTCCAGAAAGCCCGTATTTATGTTGGTAAGATTTTCCGATATGTACATCATATCTTTCATCATCGAGCCATCTCAAGATCCTAGTAGTTATCTCAGTAAAATCTTTATCAGAAGCGAAAGACGGCTCCCATCCACAGAATATAGTTTTGTATCTTCTATTCTCAGCGGATATCGTATTGTATGGATAACTTATATCTTCACCCTTAAATACCCCGAAACCCTTTGTAGTAGGTTCCAATTCACAGGAAGCATCTTCTAGGATATCAAGGTCCCAATGTGATCTCGTCGTTGTTGAGAAATCCTCAAATATCGTGCCGTATTCACCTGTCACTGGGGTTGGAGTGTGACTGATGGAATTATCCATACTTTTTATCTGTAGATACTCTCTCAAAAAACTGTTTTGACTCAAAGTAGTTGGTCCCTCACCATATAGATTTTTACCGATAGAAGCACCGGCTATCCATAAGCTACCACCCGATTCAAGATAGTCCCCTAGTCTGATCATATCATATTGAGTTAACACTTTTTTGTCAAAACTATTGGTGCCATGATACCCTGTTATCCATATAATTACATCATAAACTGACATGATCTCTGAACTTGGGCCGTCTTGTCCCGAAGGTACGACATAGGTATCAAAGTCGAATCCTGATCTTTCCAGCGCGTCGGAATAATAAGTCCTCTGTGAAGGTTCTTCAACTATCCTTTCTGAATAAGGTCCACCGTTGTTCAAACTGTTGTCGTCATCTACAAGCAGTATATCTGGGATGGGTGGCACAGTAAATGTGTATAACTGAGAATCGTTGTGATCTATACGAGTGTTACCCGCTAGATCCGTAGATTCAACGTAGAAATAATAAGTAGTGTTTGCTTCGAGGGCTTTTAACGTCAACTGGTGATGATGAACCAGCCCATAAGATCGTGTCTCTTTTTCAGTTGACTTGTTCAATCCATAATGCAGAACGGTATCACTTTTTTCATCGGTGTTCCAAGATATCTTGATCTGGGCGTAAGGTAATATGTCTGCTTGAATGTCTGTAATATCTGGGGGGTCAGCATCGATATCAGAAGTATCCCACACCAATTCTGAATTACCTGTACCGTTATCAGCGTCCCAATAGGTTACGTTTATCGTGTCAGTCTTAGAGACCTCTAATAAATCATTATTATTGGTTTTATTCATATCATCTTTTATTGTTATCGAATTTGTAAATACTCCACAATCTGGAGATACCTCTTTAAGTTCTAGCGCTTCATAGTCCCCAGTTAATCTGCTTGTAACAAAGACAGTAGCATTTTCTTTAGAATACGGATCGGAGTTTAAATCACTATCGGATAAGGTGACTAATGGTTCCCCAGAAGAGTTATACAGACTCTTGTCAAAACTGACCATCCCTTCGCTGTTGGATCTTTGATAAGAAACAGATAAAGCAAAGTCCTGTTGGGTTTTGTTCGTACTTTGTAATGCGTCAACGGGTATATTCTCAGCATTTACATTGATCGTATATTCTCCATATCTTAAGTCACCTTGGCTGATGAAAACCGCTTCAACATTATTGATCGAGTCCGTCTGTTCGCTATAAGGTATAGACCAGCCATCTGAAAATTGGTTTCCAGGATATACTCTACCATCTGGATCTGTCACGTTGAGATCTAGGTCGTTCACCAATGAGAAAGCAGATGAAGTAGAGCCTGGTGGATCCGTCCACGAGAGGACGACTCTGAGAGGTTTACTTTTATCACCTATTGATATATTGAATGAATAATTTTGACCGGTAGATAGCTGTTCCTCTTGGTCTTTATAGATCATATCAGTACCGGGTTCTACCATCTTTTTAAGATTTAATCTTCCCCACCCTTCGTTATTATTGGGCACCGGTTCTGAACAGTTAGGGCCAGACATATCGTCAGCGTTGATTATCATTGCTGATTTTATCATGGCAGGGCTTGGTCTTTCTCCGTACGTCTTTTCATAGTATTCTGTGAAGACAGCAGCAGCACCTGAAACTATAGGTGCAGACATGCTCGTTCCACTGCTCCATACATAATCTTCATCTATCTTGCCCCAGAGAGGAGTGTTTGATTTAACGCTGCTGGACAATGTAGAAGATACCCAAGTACCAGGCGCTACGATATCCGGTTTTATCCTTCCGTCATCACAGGGTCCACGTGAACTGAAATAAGGGATATCCTCTATATCATCAGCTATCTCGCTCATATCGGGCCTATAATTCTCACTAGCCCCTACAGTTATCACATTTTTACCGGTGCCTGGAAATGAGATCGTATTCTCTCCTGATCCTGAATTCCCAGAAGAAAAAACTATGGTCATAGGTTGTGAACCATCTTTGTAGATATTAGAATCCCTAACAAGTAAATCGTATAGGTAGCTGTCGTAGGTATAATCTCCGTCTCCACCACCGCCCCAACTGTTGCTGGATATGTAAGCTCCTTCCTTTTCAGCGTCCCTCAACAACTTGCTGTATAGAGGGAAGTCAGCTTGAGTGTTATCGTCGAAGATCCTCTGAGAAACGATAGTCGAATTTGGGGCCACACCCATACCGTAAAGATAACCGTTCGAATCTGTCGTACCTATAGAACCATCACCTGCTATTATCCCTGCACAATGTGTACCGTGACCGTAAACATCCTCGCCGATACCGTCTGCATCGTAATCTTCAGTGTAATCATACAGTGCTTTCACCCTTCCTTTAAGATCTTCATGCATCGTTGAAAAACTACCATCATCCATACCCGTGTCAGCAACAGCTACAGTTATGTTATCTCCGTCGTATCCCATCTGATCTACATAGCTGCCAGGTCCGTTCCAAGGTGTATCAGCGGACCAGTTCCCTCCCACGATCTCCACCGCAACTTCATCCATCAATTCTGGTTCCGAATATGGTTCTATCCAATAGACGTTCTCGTAAGAAGCTATGTTCTTCAGATCACTCCTTTTGAACGAACCTTTTAAGGTCCTATATTTTTCAGTTGTGGAAGTGCTGTAGATGTCCTCGGATAATTTTTCTATCTCCTGTAGTGTCTTCAATACCCCTTCATCTTGGATGATCTGGATAGAGATATCAACCAGATCGTCTTCGATCGATATATTTCCTGCCTTCAATCCATCATGTATCTTATATTCTGGAATATACCTACCTACCCATCGTATCGGAAGTGACTTTTCGTAGATCGAGCTCTTCTCGCCTTCGCTCATACTAACGATGTAAGCGTATTCTGGTATGTATCCATAAACGGTAACATCCATATCCTCTAATACTTTTATCCAACTGTTTTTGATGGGTCTTTGAAATTGGATCAGATAGTAATTATCATCGGATGTTTCTATATTATCATTTGATGATGTGACTCTGATGCGGTCGTTCAAGGGGTCGAAAGTCTTGGACTTCATCTGTATCATAATTTTTTTATCTGAAGTAATATTTCCCTCACCAACGACTGATCCCGATATATCCTCTCCAGCACTTTCATCGAGTTGAAATATGATAATGAAGTTCGAAAAAAGTAGTATGAAGATCACAAAGATAGAAATCAATCTTTTATCAATCAAGACTCCAGATACTTCGTCGTTCATAACTGGTATATTATACTACTGACCTGTTTAAAAACCTTTACCCGTATTCCCAATCACTCCACTTCTTCCGAGCTCTTGATCTCCGCCCCGTATATCGTCTTCATGTA
>CAZFVW010000065.1:8287-8880 GCA_964522285.1 uncultured Thermoplasmata archaeon
CTTCATGTATTCCAGGGCATCGTCGTGTTTCTCGGGGGTGATCGCCGCCGTGCAGTCATCCAACACGATGAGATCATAACCACGGAAGAAAGCGCCGGCTGCGGTGTTCTGGACACAGATATCCGTGCTCACTCCTGCCAAAATCAGTTGTTCAACACCTCTCTCTTTTAATACATCGTCCAGCTCGGTACCGAAGAAAGCGTCGTAGTAGTGTTTTTTCACTTTGATATCGGACAGACCTTTCAGGTCTTCAACAGTTTCCGAGCCTTCTTCACCCTCCATGGCATGCTCGCCCCAAACATCCATCTCCTCGTCGCTTTCATCGTGGCTGTCCTGTGCGAATATGACTAGAACCCCTTCGTCTCTCATCCTTTTTAAGAAACTAGCCAACGTAGGAACTATCTCCTGCGCACTTTCTCCACCCAACTTACCGTAGACGAAGTCGTTTATCATGTCTACAACCAACACAGCTCTTTTCATGTTATCCCGTATGATAATATACATCCTTCCCCTTATTTCATTTTTTCACCTCAATATTTAAATATTCCACCCTCTAGCCAAATCCGATGAAGAGACCCGACGAGAAGTACATC